>DCTH01000180.1 GCA_002329495.1 Syntrophothermus sp. UBA1445
GTATTCGGATTTATTATCGGGAGTTCTTGTCCTGCTGCCGGGGATAGCATCGATAATCTCAGGTTGGGTGATAACAGCATTGTGAGTATGCGTGTCGTTGAACCAGAGCAGGGAAGTAACAGCAGTGATAAATTGCGTATCATTGTTGAACTGGATGATAAAGCGGTAATTGAACAGGCCGCCAATCAGGGTTTGTCCTTAAGACAGCTGAGTGTAAACCAGGCTGACACCATGCGCAGCCGCCTGCTCGCAAAACAGGCTTCTTTGAAAGAAGAGATCGAGGCTCAGGAGATAGACCTTGATTACCATTTTGACTTTGTGAATATAATGAACGGATTCAGTGCCACAGTATTGGCTTCAGATCTGGAAAAGATCGAAAAGCTGCCGGGAGTTAAGAAGGTATACATAGCCAAGAAATATAAGATTCCTGCGCTCCAGCCCAATATGGTCACCAGCAAAGGCGTAGTTAAGGTACGTCCCACCTGGGATCTGGGGTATAAAGGTGATGGCAAAGTGGTTGCTATAATAGATAGCTGCCTGGATCCTTCACATCAGGATATGCGTTTGAGCAATGCGGAGAACGCGAAAATCAAACAGACGGATATCGAGCAGATCACAGAAACCGAGAATCTTCCCGGACACTGGTTTAGTGATAAAGTACCGTACGGTTATAATTATGCCGATAATAATAGCGATATTTTAAGTACCCACCCCCATGGAATGCATGTAGCAGGAATCGTAGGGGCCAATTGTGAAGATGAGAGTGAAACCAATGGAGTCAAGGGGGTAGCACCGGGAACACAGTTACTGGCTATGAAGGTATGTTCCAACGATCCTGATGAAGTCGGAACAGCATGGTCTGATGTGATCGTCCGGGCCATGGAGGATTCCATTACCCTGGGTGCAGATGTGATTAACCTTAGCATGGGGGTCAGTGCCGATTTTGTGATAATGGATGAGCCGGCTTATAAGGTCGTGCAACGGGCGATTGCCGCCGGGGTGGTGCCTGTCATGTCTGCAGGGAATAGTAACCGCGTAGGGGATTCTTATAAAGATCCATATGCGAAAAACCCTGACATCGGGGTGGTTGGGTCTCCCGGAAACATCCCCGGTACGATTTCGGTAGCATCCGTTAACAACTCCATTCTGGTCAAAGTCATCCAATGTGGAGAAGAAAAAATACCTTATCAGAGTTGCAATGAGGGACCAAATCCTGAGGAGGTTTTTGGCGAAACGACCGTGGAATACCTGGACTGCGGATTGGGGAGGACGGAAGATTTCACGGGCCAGGACCTGGCTGGTAAAATTGCCCTCATAAAGCGTGGGAGCATTAACTTTGTTGACAAGATTATGAATGCCCAGAACTGCGGAGCTCTAGGGGTGATTGTATACAATCACGAAAGTGGTGGCGAAGAATTAATATCGATGGCCTATCCAGGCGAAGGTATTATTCCAGCCGTATTCATCGGTAATCATGGTGGCGAATTATTGAGGGGCCGGATTGCCGAGGGGCAAAACCAGCTGCGATTCAATGGAGAGGAAATCCCGGTTTTTGGAACAATGTCTTCTTTTACTTCGTGGGGAACGACTCCCAACCTGGATTTTAAACCGGATATTACTGCACCCGGAGGCAATATATATTCAACCGTTCCGGGTGATCAATATGCGGTGATGAGCGGCACATCGATGGCCAGTCCTTATGTGGCAGGCGGGGTGGCATTGGTTTTGCAGCGGATGGAAGCAGAAACCGAAATGTTCTCCCAACATCTAAACGGAGTTAACCGGGTGAACATGGCAAGAAATCTTCTGATGAGTACTGCGCGTCCCCGGGAAGTAAGTGAAGGTGTGGAGGTATCCCCCCGGCGTCAGGGAGCAGGGGTTATGGATCTTTATGCCGCAACCACCACCGGGGCAATTGTGACTGATAGCAATACTGGATTAAGCAAGGTGAATCTGAGAGAGATAGGAAATACCGCCAATTTCTCAGTTAGGGTAACAAATTTTGGTGACAAGGACCTTAACTTACGAGTCACTGGTACAGTGATGACTTCTTATCCCTACATATCCGACAGGACGACATATATTAACACCAATAAAGAACAGGTTGTTTTGGATGCCGGCACCATGGACATGCCAGTATCCTTTTCCGGAACCGGTGAAGGTGTCATAACAGTTCCGGCAGGAACGACGGCGGACTTTACGGTAAATCTCGATTTAACAGACCCGGTATGTATACTGGAAGACCAGGATGCCGGAGACAGTTCACTGCAGGATTTGAAAGCCATTTTCCCCAATGGAACCTTTGTAGAGGGATTCATACGACTAACTGATTTAGAGGAAAAGCAACCAGAATTGAGCATTCCCTATATCGGATTCTATGGTGAATGGGATAAAGCTCCCATTTTTGATGATAGTCTCTATGACGAGGATGCGGAGCCGTTCTTCGGCACTATCATTGACCAAAAACCGCGAGGCACGTTTGTAATCAGTGAGAACCGAATACTGGGAATCAATAACAATCAGCTAGATGCACAATGGATCGCGATTTCACCTAATGGAGATGGGATACAGGATATGGCACAGATTGTTACCGAGCTGCTGCGAAATGCACGAGAAATCGACGTTGATATTCTGGATGCGGAGGGCCGGAAACTTCGAGACTTATACAGTGATGAGTATCAAATAAAGAATTTTAATCCCTATAAATGCGAACCGTTATACATTTACCCCTGGGATGGAATGATTAATGGAGAAGTGAGTGATGGGCCATACATTTACCGGGTGCAGGCTCGAGTGGATTGGGACGATGCTGAATGGCAGACTCTGGAGTTCCCGGTCAGGGTTGATACCATTCCTCCAGTTATCGAATCGGTTGACTACAATAAAGATACCGGCAGAATCTCCGTACAGGCTTCAGATGGAGTTTTTCCCGGGGTTTTATACCACCTTTATGTGGAGCCCCGGGGTGTGCTGGCTTCTTCGATATATGGGGTCTTTGATCTCAATGATCTGGCAGAAGTCCCATATCAACTCAAGGTTATGGTTACTGACATGGCAGGTAATTTTCGCCTTTCAGAGCCGTTAACCACCGGAACGGATAACACAAAACCAGTGGTTTATCTCCAATTGCCCGAGTCCAGAGGGTTTTACAATAACCAGAAAGTCACTGTAAAAGGCTATGTAGAGGAAGACAACTTACTGGCATCCTTAAAACTGGATGGCATTGAAACGGATTTTAGCTATAACGAAGAAGAAAATCGTTATGAATTTGAAACCACTATCACTATTCCCGAGGGAGTACATGATCTGACTATTGAGGCTTTGGATAACGCAGGCAATTATACCACCTATCAACGCAAGCTGTTTGTTGATATAACTGCCCCGGTTATACAAGTCACTACTAGACCGCCCACTGTCGTTTCTTCCGGAACTGAAAGCGTAAGTCTCGCGGCCGTGATTGACGAGAACATGGGCACATTGGGTGTAAGCATGAACGGGAATGTACTTTACCTTAGAATCGCAGATCTTAATCACGTATCAGAAGTCCTCACTCCGGTTCACTATGAAATGCCGGAACAGACCATTTTACTGAAATCCGGGGACAATAAGATTATTTTACTGGCTGAGGATAGAGCAGGGAACGTCACGGTGGAGGAATTGCATGTAAAACGCATGCGTCCTGAAGAGGAGGGGAATCCAAGCACTGGTGGACCTGGAGTAGGTAGCCCCACTCGTAACGA
>DCTH01000064.1 GCA_002329495.1 Syntrophothermus sp. UBA1445
TGGGATTGGCGTCCCCGGGCTTGTTTCGATTTTATCCCGGCTTTGTATTTTCGAATGTATTCCTCAGTTTTTCGGATGTATTCCTGCTGCCGTTCGTAAGCCCGGCTGGCAGCCAGATCATCCTGGGCCTTCAAGCGAAGATACTCGGTATAATTACCGGGATAGGATCTGGCAAGGCCGTTTCTCATTTCAACCATACGGGTAGCCACCCGGTCCAGAAACCGCCGGTCATGGGATACCACCAGAACCGAACCTCGATAGCTGGTAAGGAAGTCCTCCAGCCATTCCACCGAAGCTATGTCCAGGTGGTTGGTGGGCTCATCCAGCAGGAGTATATCCGGTTTGATGACCAACAGGCGGGCCAGGTTTAACCTGGTCTTCTCCCCACCGCTGAAGGTTGACCAGGTCTGGGCAAACTGTTCCGGTTTGAATCCCAGACCGGCCATTACTCGTCTTACATTGGCCTCGCAGGCATATCCGTTAGCCCGCTCATAGGCCTCATTGACCTGCGAATACCGCTCCATGATACGTTCCAGGTCGCTGCCGGCAGCACCGGCCATCGCCTGGGTGAGTTCCGCCAGCACCCGACGTTGTTCCAGGAGGTCGGCATACCCGTCCATTACCGCTTCCCAGGCGGTTGAGTCAGGATCCACATCAGGCAGCTGCTGCATATAACCCACGGACCGGTTGGCAGCAACCGAAACCACACCCGAGTCGGGAGTCAAATTCCCGGTTATGCATCCCAAAAAGGTTGATTTTCCACAGCCGTTCGGCCCGACCATGCCAATCCGTTCATTCTCATTTATAACAATGCTGGCCCCGTTAAGGATCTGCGTTACTCCAAAGGCCTTAAATATCCGGTTAGCTTGTAACAGTATCATATCTCGAACACCTTTGCTGTCCACTCTTCAATTCTTTGTTTTGTCATCAAAAATAAAGAACCGCTTTTGACCTCGAATCGGCCAGTTAAATTATATCACAGGAATGATGGCTGTTTATGGGAGGGATATAAATCGGCCCCCGTACCATTTTGGGTTGTTCCCATACTTAAAAAACTAGTATCATTAGAAAGGTATGTCTTGGATATAACACAAATTATTACAGGAGCTAACTCGATGCGCAGAAGAGGTCTTTGGTTATGCATTTTGCTGACTTTGTTCTGCTTTGCCCTTCATATTCCGGACAACCCGGTAAAAGCTGATTCACCAGCGGAAAATGCTGCCTATCCGACAACCCAGGGAAAAGCGGTTTTGTTAATGGATGCACACTCCGGCAGGGTTCTGTATGAGGTGAATTCACACCAGCACCTGTCACCTGCCAGTGTCACAAAGATTATGACGGGTTTACTGGTAGTGGAAAACGGCAACCTGAACCAGGTTGTTGAAGTTAGTGAGAAGGCGGCCACAACCCCGGAGAGCGCTATTTGGCTGGAAGTTGGTGAAAAGCTGACCCGGGGACAGCTTCTTTATGCCTTGATGCTGAATTCCGCCAATGACGCATCGGTGGCCCTGGCGGAGAGTGTGGCTGGCAGTGAAGAGGCTTTTGTGAAACTTATGAACCGGCGTGCTCAGCAACTGGGCATGAAGGATACCCATTTCTGCAACCCTCACGGGTTGGAAGAGAGTGGGCATTACACATCAGCTTATGATCTGGCCGTGCTTGGACGGGAGGCCATGAAACATAAGGTTTTTCGCGAGGTGGTGGCTACCAAAACCCATAAGATTCCCTGGGCCGGTAATGATTACGAACGCCTGCTTATTAACAAAAACCGCCTGCTCTGGAGGTATGATGATGCCATCGGAATCAAAACCGGTTATACCAAACAAGCAGGCAACTGTGTGGTCGGCGCTGCCAAAAGAGGCACGCTGACCTTGATTGCCGTTTCCTTGAATTCACCGACGGTGTATCCGGATCTGCAGGCGATGCTTGATTATGGATTTGCCAATTACACTCTCAAAACCATTAAAGAAGCTCACCAGGTATCGGTAAAGGTGCCGGTAGTAAACGGGCAGCAGGAAACAGTTCTAGCTGTACCGAAGACTGATCTGATGGTTGCAGTCACGACCGAGGAGATGCCGCACGTATCTTATACGGTACACCCCAGAGATCAGATTACCGCACCAGTCAAAGAAGGCCAGGTGGTTGGAACCTGCAAGATCCAGGTTGCCGGTACCGAGGTTAGTAGTGTCGAGCTTTTGGCTACCACCGCGGTAGCTGAAAAACCGCCTTTTTTTACGCGCTTCAAGGCTATCGCCATTAAAGTAATCAAGTATATGCTTATCACTTTCCTGGCGATTTTCTGCTGTCTGTATATGATAAGGATCATAAACCTCAGACGTCGGCGAAAGAACAGAAGAATATACAAAGCCTAGAGTCGGTTTCGATAGTTCATTACTTCATTTCTCAGCCACTGGCACCAGTGATCAAGGCCCTCCCCGGTGCGGCAGGATACCGCCATGATTTCAATCTCACGGTTCAACATTTTGGCCCGTTCCTTAAGTAAGTCCTGGTTAAAATCAGACAAAGCGAGGTAATCGATTTTGTTTACCACCAGGGCGTCACAGACCGAGAACATAAGGGGATACTTCAGGACCTTGTCATCTCCTTCGGGGACACTGAGGATCATGGCCCTTTTGGTGGCACCGGTGTCAAACTCGGCGGGGCATACCAGGTTGCCGACATTCTCGATTATGATCAGGTCAACCGTTTTGAGGTCCATTGATTCAAGGGCCGTCTCGATCATGGGCGCATCAAGATGGCAGGCACCGCCGGTACGAAGCTGAACCGCCGGTACACCTTCCGCCACAATCTTCTCCGAATCAACCAGGGAATCGATATCCCCTTCGATAACCCCGATCCGAAGTTCGTCCTTCAACCGGCGGATGGTTTCAACGATAAGGCTCGTTTTCCCCGATCCCGGCGAGGACATGAGATTGAGCATAAAGACCTGGTTATCCCGGAGTTTACTCCGGATATCATTGGCCAGGTTCTGATTGTCAGAGAGGATCTCCTCCCTGATGTCTATCAAACGAATGTTATCCATAAACTCACCTTCACTTAACTTAAATGTACCGACTTTTCCCGGTAGCTACGGTATAAGTTTGTACCTATACCACCTGCAAATCCTGAACCAGGAACTCACGTCCGGATATCAACTCCACATTATTGGCGCCACATTCGGGACAGGAGAACTTGTCTTTTGCTTTCAGGTTAACAATGTATTCCGCTCCACAATCCCCGCAACTGAATACCGCCGGAGAACGTTCAATGATTATTTGCGCACCTTCGGCGATGGTACCACGACTGAGGTAATCGAAATACCGCTTAAGCCATTCGTCGACAATATCGCTCATCTCGCCAATCCGCAGGGTTATTCCCACAACCCGTTTAGCCTTGTTCATTTCAGCATGCCTCAGAACTACCTTCAGCATTCCTTCTGTGACCGCCAGTTCATGCATAGTCGGTCTCTCTCTTTCCATGAATCGACCCGGTCTATGGTTATAGTCCGGGTCGGTGTGCAGGCTTAAATAATTTACCCGGGACCAATGCAATACCAACTGATGCGCATTCTGTGACCGTTAAAAAATCGGTTCTTTTACGACTGAAGCGAAACCCGAAAATGCCCCTATGGAGTACGACTGACCAATTGATCGCTTAAAATGGGACAACCCACCTGTCCCATTATTCCTGGTTCAAGCGGGCGAAGGCTGCTAATTTGCCTTTTTCTTTGAGCACCCGCATGAACAGATCCTTGCCGGTTGGCAGAACCTCGGGAATCGCGTCACGCCTGTGCAGGGTCAAAGACTCTGTAGCGCAGGTGGAAACGCAGAGACCACAACCGATGCAGCGCTCCTCGTGTAATGCCACCTTGTCTTCATCCTCTTCAACCGCCTTCATCGGGCAGCGCTCAACACAAACATGACAGCCAATGCACTCGTCCGGGGTGTAGCTTACCACATAGCTGGAGGTAGCGATAGCATTCGGATTGTTGAGCTCAGTAATTCCCCGGAGCAGGGTGCAACAGCAACTGCAGCAGTTGCAGATTACCCCCGCTTTGTCCTGGGAGTTGTTAATACTATGGACCAGACCCTCTTCCTCGGCGTATTTCAATACTTTGAGGGCTTCCTCCCGGTCAATGAAACGTGCCCGGTCCCGTTCAACCAGAAAGCGTGCCATGTCGTCAAAGGAAAAACACACCTCCAATGGCTTGTCGCAGGCACCTACACTTACACGGCAGGCACAGTTGGTAAGGGAGATGACCTCGGCCCGGGAAATCATGTCGGAAACAATTTCGAAGGGCAGGACCTCCGAGGTCATGCTGATGGTTTCCTGTATCGGTATAACCCGCATCTGTGGCGTGGGGGCCCCGGCATGCGCGTTGCCCATACCATCGTGATGGTACTGCTCCCACAGCATCCCCAATTCTTTGATATTGGGGTTGCGCTCCGGTCGCATAAAGGGAAACTCAAACAGCCCTGGAATGGTAGGCAACAAACTATACCGGTTCTCGGCACCGGGCTTGAGCTTGGCGAAAACCACTCCACGGTCGGCCATTCCTTCAAGTATGGCCGTAAGTTTTTCCGGTTCGATACCGGTCTTCTGACTCAACTTACTGATCGGTTGCAGGACGAATGTCAGATTAAGGGCGATTTCCGCCTCTTCAGGAGTAAAGAGAATCCGCAAAATTTTATCAAATGATTCCGCTGCTGGAGCACCGGCCGCGTGTGTATCAAGCCGTTCCTGTAACCTTCTGTATATATCCACTAACAGCCCCTCCTCTGGGATCAATCCCAAAACANNAATTTGGTTTATCGGATGGAAGCCGTTTTTCCATTTCGATATGGAACCAGCAACCTGTCAGTGGTCATAATTTGAACGCAGGCTTTTCCAAAAACTAACGGAGTTGACCTCATACTTTCCTTCTAAAGTATGACACCAACCCCGTTGTGAGAATTGGGACACAAAACCCTTCCCTGGCCCATTTATTTTTCGGTGCAGTACACTACGCCGACGGCACCGGGGCCGACATGCGCGCCTATCACTGGACCGATCGAGAATAGAGAAACCTCCCGATTGTATAGACGACTGAGTTTCGTGGCAATCTCCTGGCCCTGCTGCTCGTCATGGATGTGATGTACCAGCAGATGCTTCAGGCCATAGTCTTTGGCATCCTTATGAAGCTGACTCAGGATTTTCTCGATGGCCTTACGAGTACCCCTTACCTTGGCAAATACATCAGTAACTCCATCGTTGACAAAAAGTATCGGTCTTATCTGGAGGATAGAGCCGATTATCGCAGCCGCTCCTCCGATCCGGCCTCCTTTAATCAGGTACTCCAGGGTGGCGGGAACAAAATAAAAACGGACCTTGCGTCTGACCTGTTCGGCGATCTCCACTACCTCTTCCATCGTCTTCCCCGCCTGGGCGGCCTTGGCGGCCTCAACCACCTGCAATCCCAGAGCCATACAGTTGGTTTTGGAGTCCATAATCTCAATACGGGCCTGGGGGTATTCCTCCAGGATTATATTTTTCGCGGTTAAAGCTGATTCGTAGGTACCGCTCATCTGGGCGGAAATAAAAATACCGAGAACCTCTTTGCCACTCGCGACGATTTTCCGGAAAGCATCACAAACCTGTCCAATGGTAGGCTGAGAAGAGGTTGGGATTACATTATCCCTTTCAATCTTGTTATAAAAATCATGATATTCAATACTGGTCTCATCAAAAGATACATCGGGAAAGTGTACACTTAAATTCACAACGGTTATATCGAGGTCATTTTGTGTGGATTGNNAATGTATGAAGTGCTGTCGGTAACCAGTTTAACCGCAATAATCCCCTCCTCAGAATTAATACCTGATACTGTTTAAATAGTTCACAGATTGTTAACCCCAAATATTATTCTACGGTGAATTCTCATTCACTGCAAAGGGATAATGGTTTTCGTGTCGATATGGGAAAAAGGTCGTTAATAACAGACTCGGACGGGATCACACCCCACTGACGGGCATTGATCCGGTCCGAGTGTTTCCTGATGAGTATTGCGAAGCAATACTGACCAGGGTGTCATCGTATGACGTTTCGATAATAAGAATTGAGAAATCCTGGCCTATTCCTGGTGTCTGACCCGCAGCAGTCTCATTCCGCTCAGTGTCACCAACAAGGTACTGCCTACATCAGCAACCACGGCCAGCCACAGGGTGAGCCACCCGGGAACGACCAGCAGCAATATTAAACCTTTAATAATCAAAGCCAGGAAAATGTTCTGTTTGATTATGCTTAAGGTCCGACGGCTCAGATCAGCAACATAGGAGATCTTGTTCAAATCATCGGTCATCAGGGCAACATCTGCAGTCTCAAGGGCCGTATCCGTGCCAGCCGCACCCATGGCGATACCCACCGTAGATAAGGCCATCGCCGGGGCATCGTTGACGCCATCTCCCACCATGGCAACCTTGCCATGCTCCTTCAGGAGCTCTTTAATGACCTGTACCTTGTCTTCCGGCATTAGCTCAGCCCGGAAATCATCGACTCCGGCCTGGGCCACGATAGCACGGGCGGTGTTTTCATTATCACCGGTTAGCATGATTATTTTTTGAATACCCAGGTTTTTTAACCTGGTTACTGCTTGACGCGAGTTCTCCCGCAATACATCCGCAACCGCAATCAGGCCCAGGATGCGGCTATTGTCTCCCAGCAGCATCACCGTCTTGCCCTCACCCTGCAGGCGGTAAACATCGTCCTCTAAGTTCTTGAGACCTATGGCTTGTTCGAGAAACAGTCTGCTGTTGCCAATCTGGTAAAAGCGGCCATTAACGACTGCCTGGGCTCCCTTACCGGTGATAGCCTCGAATGCGGCCACACCAGGAATTTGAAGTCCTTGTTCTTTGGCGTGTTTTACAATCGCCTCCGCCAGAGGGTGTTCTGACCGACTTTCAATGGCCGCCGCGATTGATAACAACTCCATATCCGATTGGCCCTTCACCGCAACAATATCAGTCACCTGAGGTCTGCCTTCAGTCAAGGTGCCGGTTTTGTCGAAGGCAACTACTGATAGAGCACCGGCTTCCTCCAGATACATTCCCCCCTTGAACAGAACCCCGTTCCTCGCAGCGTTGCCAATGGCGGATACAATGGAAACCGGTGTGGATATTACCAGTGCGCAGGGGCATGCCACCAGCAACAGGGCCATGGCCTGGTAAAACCACTTCACGAATGGCTGCCCAAAAGCCAAGGGCGGCACCGCCGCAATTAGAGCGGCAAAGGCAATAACCACCGGGGTATAGTATTTTGCAAACCGGTCGATAAACTGCTGCGACGGGGCTTTTTGGCCCTGAGCCTCTTCCACCATGCTGATGATTCTGGAAATGGTGTTGTCCTGGGCCAGTCTTGTAACCTCAACCTCCAGAGAACCCCTTTCATTCATCGTACCCGCATAAATCTCGTCACCGGTCTGCTTCTCGACCGGGAGGGACTCACCAGTGATCGGGGCCTGGTTAACTGTGGAGTAGCCCGCATGAACCCTGCCATCCATGGCAATTCTCTCTCCCGGGCGCACGATAATGATGTCACCAATTTGGATCTCTTCTACCGGCAGAGTCATTTCAGTCGTTCCGCGTCTGACCAGGGCCTCATTCGGGGTGATTTCCATTAAAGCCCGAATGGAGTTCCTGGTTTTATCAAGCGTATATCCCTGCAGAGCATTGCCCAAAGAGAAAAGAAAGACCACTGCTGCTGCTTCCTCCAACTCCCCAATAACGGCCGCTCCCAGAACAGCTATGGTCATCAGGAGGTTCATATCGAATTCCCGCGCATTAATCAGTACTGAAACCCCGTTTCTCGCGGGCAGGTATCCCCCCAGCACAACTCCCGCCAGGAAGAGACCGTCCACTACCATTTCCGGCAGGCCAAACGCATACCTGGCCATGACCCCCAATGCCAGCATAAGGAACGATATCACAGTAGGCCGGATGTACTGATTGGAGCTCCAAAACGATACTGCTTCGGTGTTCACCGGAGGGCCTTGCCTCACCGTTCCCGAATACCCCATGTTGCTGATAGTTGACAGTATCTCATCAACTGAACCGTTATGGGTGACAACGATTTTTGAGGCACCGAAATTGACCTGAGCTGACTCGACTCCCGGTAATCTCGATACCTGTTTTTCCAGTTTGGCCGCACAATCCATGCAGTCCAGACCGATAATGGAAAAGTCAGTGGTTATAAGATTTCCAGTCCTCTTGTTACCTGTTTCCGATGCCTCATAACCCAGTTTTTTAACCTTGTCTACCATTTGAGGGATGCTGGTCTGTTGAGGATCATACAAAACATTTAGGTTTCCAATGGGGAAAACAACCGCAGCTTCTATAACACCCGGCATAAGTTTGATGGCCTTCTCCACTTTGGCCGCGCAATCCGGGCAGTCCATGCCGCTTATACGTAATATGGATGATATCGTTGAATCAGCTCTTACAGCGGCCTCGCCCATTTCATTCCCCCCTTTTTGAATGTCTACTCGGTAACATGCTCCAAGCCCTGTTCAAATAATCTTTCAATATGATCATCATCAAGGGAATAGTATAGAATCTTGCCTTCCCGGCGGAATTTGACCAGTTTCTGGGTTCGCAGGAGGCGCAGTTGGTGCGAAACCGCCGATTCTGAAGCCCCAATTACGGCGGCCAGATCGCAGACACAAAGCTCCCTGGTCAGCAGCGAAAACAGGATCTTCACCCTGGTCGGGTCTCCCAACGCCTTGAACAGCTCCGCCAGTGACACCGCCACATCTTCGCTGAACAAGGCCTGGCGCACCTCATTAACCGCATCATCGTGTATACAATTGACCCCACATCTATCAAGATCTTGATCCACAGGCTTCCCTCCCTTCACACTCCTCATACGTCTCATATGATCAACTGTTCATATGTTTATATTAAATTCCCCTCCGGATTCCGTCAAGCTATTTTGGGGGAAGCATAAGGAGGCATGTGGGCAAGGTGGGGACGGTTCTTTACTTGCGCGCCGAGACGCGCAAGTAAAGAACCGTCCCCTGTAAGTTATCGTTAGGATCCCGATCTTGATTAATCGACTATAATTGGGTTTTAAAGTGCTTGATTAACATAACCGTCTCAGGGCAGGTTGACCTATGCCCGTATGGTAGACTGTTTTCCCACTCCAGAGGTATATGCGTTTGAGCTGGTTGGGATCCTCATTCCCGTTTTACGTGCAAGGCTGCGAACCTCGTAATGGAGTGAATTAACCCTTTGTATTTACCGATAAAGGAGGTTTTTTGCTTGGAAAAGGATTATCCAGTAGTCGGAATCGATGTAGCCAAGGAATCGTCTTATTATGCAATTCGCAGACCAGACGGAACACTTTACGGCAATACGTTCCAAGCCAAAAACGATGGTAAGGGATTATCCTTTGTTCTTAAAAAGCTAAGGAAAGTAGAAGAGACGTTCGGAAAGCCCAGACTCGTGATCGAGTCAACCGGGTATTTTTCCGCACGTCTCGTCCACTTCTTTACTAGCAGCTTGTGTGAATAA
>DCTH01000137.1:0-1749 GCA_002329495.1 Syntrophothermus sp. UBA1445
GCCTATAAAGGACTCACGGTGTTTGGGGTAAAACGGGGTTTTTACGGCCTGATCTACCACGATTTTATCAACCTCACGGTAAATTCGGTGGGGGATATTATCCACCGGGGGGGCACCATTCTGCGGACCTCCCGTACCCGTGAATTTCGGGATGTAAATATGCGCATGCGGGCCAAAGAAGCCCTGGATTATTTCGGGATCAAGGCTCTTTTTGTTATTGGCGGCAATGGCACCCTGTGCGGNNAGTGCGGGGGTTACGAACTCTCCAAGCTGGGGGTTAACGTCATAGGTATTCCGGCGAGTATCGACAACGATATACCGGGTACTGATGAGGCGATTGGATTTGACACCGCTGTGAATACGGTCCTGGATGCCATCAACCGTATCCGGGATACGGCCACCTCTCACGAACGCATCTTCATCATTGAGGTCATGGGGCGTGAGTCCGGGCAGATCGCACTGGCTTCCGGTTTGGCCGGGGGCGCGGAGACCATACTGATTCCGGAGCTGCCCTTCGATCTTCATGATGTGGTGGAGCGGATCAACGCCGGCATTGCCCGGGGCAAGCTGCACAGCATCATCGTGGTAGCCGAGGGATGCTGCAGCGCCGTGGAGCTGGGTAAGAAGATTGAGCAGATGAGCCAGCATGAGACCCGGGTAACCGTCCTGGGGCATACCCAGCGGGGAGGAACCCCTACGGCGGCTGACCGCATCCTGGCATCCCGTCTGGGGACCGAAGCAGTGGATCGATTTTTGGCCGGTGGGGCCAATCAGATGATAGGTATTCAAGATGGCAAGTTAACGGCGGTGAGCCTGCAGTCAGTGGTGGAGGGGACTAAGGAATTCAACCAGGAGGTTTACGAACTGGCCAGGATACTGTCCATTTAAAGGAGGGGGAGGATGAATGCGCAAGACCAAGATAATCTGCACTCTGGGACCGTCAACCGATAGCCCGGAGGTCATAAGAGGATTGATGGAACGCGGGATGGATGTAGCCCGGCTGAATTTTTCCCATGGCAGCCACGATGAGCATCTATCCCGCATTCGTATGGTACGGGATATTGCCCGGCAGCTGGGCCGCCATGTCGCGCTCATGCTGGATACCAGGGGGCCGGAGATACGCACCGGCAGGCTGAAAAACGGCCGGGTAAAACTGGTTAACGGGCAGCGGTTCACCCTCACCACCCGCAAGATTATTGGGGACGAGAACCAGGTCCAGGTTAGCTTTGACGGTCTGCCGGAAGAGGTGAAACCCGGGGACCGGATCCTGCTTTCGGATGGGTTTATCCAGCTGGTGGTGGAGGAGGTTGTCGCCCAGCAGGATGTGGTATGCCAGGTGGTTTACGGGGGAGAGCTGGGAGAGCGCAAGGGGGTCAGTATCCCGGGGGTCAGGACCAAAATGCCTTACATGAATGACCGGGACCGGGAGGACATCAGCTTTGGACTCCAACAGGGAGTTGACATAATAGCAGCCTCCTTTGTCACCACCCCGGAGGATATCCTGCAGATAAGGCAGTTGGTCGAGGATCATAATTCGGTGGTAGACATAATCGCCAAAATTGAGAGCCAGGACGGGGTCAACCGGCTGGACGATATAATCAAGGTGGCGGATGGGGTAATGGTGGCCCGGGGCGATCTGGGGGTGGATATCCCCACTGAGGAGGTGCCCCTGGTACAGAAAGCGGTTATCAAGAGATGCAATGAGATGGGTCGGGTGGTAATAATCGCCACCCAGATGCTGGAATCCAT
>DCTH01000137.1:1828-2536 GCA_002329495.1 Syntrophothermus sp. UBA1445
GCCACCCGCACCGAAGAGGTGCTACCTTATGCTGAGATGCTGGCCAACCGGGGGGCCCAGCACAAGCGAACGGTAACCGATGCCATCGGGTACGCCACCTGTACCACCGCCGAGAGCCTGGGAATATCCACCATCATAACCTCGACCCAGTCAGGCTCAACCGCCAGGATGGTTTCCAAACACCGCCCCCGCTCACGTATCATCGCTGCTACCCCGGACGAGGGGGTGGCCCGGCGCCTGAATCTGGTCTGGGGGGTTACTCCCCTGCTGGTGAAACGCAGCCAGGGTACCGACCAGATGATCGAGGAAGCAGTCACCACCACCGTGAAGGCCGGTTTGGTCCGGGAAGGTGAGATGGTGGTTATTACTGCCGGGGTACCGACTGGAGTGCCAGGGACCACCAATCTGCTCAAGGTACATATAATTGCGGAAGTCCTGCTCACCGGGACCGGCATCGGAGAAGGCTCAGCCTCAGGCGTGGTAAGGCTGGTGGAACAGCCGTCCGAACGTATGATCTTCAACGAGGGAGATATACTGGTGACCAGGGCCACCAACGCTGATTTCGTTCCTCTGATTCAAAAAGCCGGTGCGGTGCTGGTTGAGGAGGGCGGCCTGACCTCTCATGCCGCCATTGTGGGGCTAAACCTGGGAGTCCCGGTGGTAGTGGGGGTAGAGGGGGCCATGGAGAAACTGAAAGGTGAAACCCTG
>DCTH01000184.1 GCA_002329495.1 Syntrophothermus sp. UBA1445
AGTAGGACCGTCCCCTTCATCAGTAAAATTACCGGCCTGCCGCTGATTAAGATGGCCACCATGGCAGCCATGGGTCATCTCCTGAAAGATCAGGGCTATCAGGGGGGACTGCATCCTGCGACCGGTTATTACGCAGTTAAGGTCCCGGTGTTCTCTTTCAGCAAGCTGGAACAGGTAGACATCCAGCTGGGCCCGGAAATGAAGTCCACCGGGGAGGTTCTGGGGATCGACCGATCACTGCAAATAGCCTTATATAAGGGAATGCTGGCGGCAGGTATGAAGATTCCCCGCCAGGGAACAATTGTAGCGACCATCGCGGATCGTGACAAAGAAGAGGCTCTGCCCTTGCTCCGGGGTTTTTCTGAACTGGGCTTTCGTATATGNNAATATGGGCTACGGAAGGCACCGCCCGGGTGCTGAAGGAAGCTCACGTCTCGGTCGAAAGAGTGAACAAGATCAATGAAGGCGACCCCAACATAATTAGTCTGCTGCGGACCGGCGAGGTCGACTTCATCGTGAACACCCTCAACCATGGGCAGTCCAATTTGAGCGATGGTTTCCAGATACGCCGGACTGCGGTCGAGATGAATGTTCCAGTATTGACCTCCCTTGATACCCTCAAGGTGCTGCTGGAAGTGGTACGCGGATGGCAGCACCATCAGCAGGTGCCGTGTTTGCCCCTGCAGGACTACATAATGGACCGGAGGTGGGATGATGTGGACGTTTGACCGTGCCTCAACCGGGATAACNNGGACTGGATAGCATACTGGACGGGTTGCGCTGGGGCGACAATGTGGTGTGGCAGGTGGATGATATTCAGGAGTACCGGGAGATGGTGGATCCCTTTGTCGATCAGGCACTGACGGACGGCACCCCCGTCGTATACCTGCGTTTTGGACAGCATCCTCCGCTGCTCCGGCCCCAACCCGGTATTAAAAGGTATGTACTGAACGCCGACCTGGGTTTTGAGGCTTTTGCCAGCCGGGTACATGCTATTGCCACTAATGAGGGGGAGGGAGTATGTTATGTTTTTGACAGTCTTTCCGACCTGCTCTCCTCCTGGGCTACCGACCTGATGATCGGTAATTTTTTTCAAGTCACCTGCCCCTATCTCTTTAAATTAAATACCATCGCCTATTTTGCCTTGATCAAAAACCGCAACTCGTATGCGACCGTGGCCCGGATAAGGGAAACCACCCAGCTGCTCCTGGACCTTTTTCGCGTCGATGACAATATTTATATCCACCCGCTCAAGGTATGGAATCGGTATTCTCCAACCATGTTTCTGCCGCATGTCCGCCAGGGCGACGATTTTATTCCTATAACCAGCAGTGCGGACCCGGCCTTGTTTTTCCCCATCTATCAGCAATCTGGGCCCGGTAACGTGGAGCAGAAGCTCGATTATTGGGACCGGGTGTTTCTGCGGGCGCAGGAACTGATCCGCGAGAAAGGAATGGGGGTTGCTGACTATGCTGCTAAAGAGGCAGCCATGGTTGACCAGATATGCCGGATGGTCTGCGGGCGCGATGAGCGGATGCTGGCCCTGGCCCGCCAATACTTCTCGCTGGAGGATCTCCTGAAAATCCGACATCGCCTGGTCGGTTCCGGCTTTATCGGCGGCAAAGCGGTGGGTATGCTGCTGGCCCGGAAAATCCTGGCCCGTGACCAGCAGATTCCCTGGATCAGATATCTGGAACCCCATGATTCGTTCTATATCGGGGCAGATGTTTACTACACTTATCTGGTGGAGAATGACTGCTGGGAACTGCGTCAGCTGCAAAAACTGCCGGACAATTATTTTAAGCTGGCCGAACCACTGCGGGACAAGATTTTGAACGGCTCCATACCGGATATCATAACTGAGCAGTTTCGCCATATGCTGGACTACTTCGGACAGTCGCCGGTCATCGTCCGTTCCAGCAGTCTTCTGGAGGACGGATTCGGCAATGCCTTTGCCGGCAAGTATGAAAGTATATTCTGCGTAAATCAGGGTAGTCCCCAGGAGCGCGGTGCCAGTTTTGAGAAGGCGATCAAATTAATTTATGCCAGCACCATGAGTGAAGATGCTCTGGCCTACCGCCGGCAGAGGGGTCTGGATGACAGCGATGAGCAGATGGCCTTGCTGGTACAGCGGGTCTCAGGAGCCTTGCGCTCTTCGTATTTCTATCCCGACCTGGCCGGGGTGGCCATGTCTTATAACCCTTATGCCTGGAGTGGGGATATGGATCCAGAGGCAGGCATGGTGAGGCTGGTGCTGGGATTGGGCACCCGGGCGGTGGACCGGGTTGACAACGATTATCCCCGGGTTCTGGCCCTGGATAAACCCAGCATGCGCCCTGAGGGGCCTGACGATGTAAGACGTTTTTCCCAACACCGGGTGGATGTGCTTGATATCAAATCCAATGAACTGTCAGATGTTCACCTGTCGGTGATAGGAGAGCAGCTCAAAACCCAGTCCTGGTGGCCACAGATTGCCCGGTCAGACTATGAAGCCAGCAAACGGTGTAAGGAGTTGGGCCTGGATGCACCCGAGTTATGGGTGCTTACCTTTGAAGAGTTCCTGAAAGGTGATTTTCCGCGACTGATGAGAAGCCTCCTGCAGACCCTTGAAGAGGCGTACTCCTATCCGGTGGACACAGAATTCACCGTCAACTTTGATAAAAAGGGGAACTACCGCATTAACCTTTTACAGTGCCGTCCGCTGCAGACCAATAAGACCGGGCAGCGATTGTTCCAATTTGATATTCATGAATCTGACCTGATTTTTTCGACCTATCGTAACACCATGGGAGGCAGCCTGCAGCTGAAAATGGATCGAGTGGTAGTAGTTGAACCGGTTGCCTATAACCGCCTGACTGTTAGTGAAAAATACCAGGCCGCCAGGTTGGTTGGGAAGTTGAACCGCCAGTTTACGGACCGGAATCAGCACCCGTACATGCTTATCGGACCAGGGCGCTGGGGCAGCAGTACGCCCTCACTGGGGGTTCCGGTATCCTTTGCCGAGATTTGCAATGCCTCGGTTCTGGTTGAGGTAGCTGAAACGGATAAAGGGTTCTTGCCTGAGCTGTCATTCGGCACTCATTTCTTTCAGGACTTGGTCGAAGCCGGTATTTTCTATGTTGCCCTTTTCCCCGGAAAGGAAAA
>DCTH01000098.1:0-2875 GCA_002329495.1 Syntrophothermus sp. UBA1445
AGAACTGGCCTTGGGACGCAATGTGCTGGTAGCTTTTATGCCCTGGGAAGGCTACAACTACGAAGATGCCATATTGATATCCGAACATTTGGTGAAAGAGGATGTTTTTACATCGATTCACATCGAGGAGTATGAATGTGAGGCCCGGGACACCAAATTAGGCCCGGAGGAAATAACAAGGGACATTCCCAATGTTTCCGAAGACATGTTAAAGAATTTGGACGAACAAGGTGTAATACGGGTTGGTGATGAGGTACGGCCCGATGATATCCTGGTAGGAAAAGTAACTCCTAAAGGCGAAACCGAACTGACTCCGGAAGAAAGACTGCTGCGGGCGATTTTTGGAGAAAAAGCCCGCGAAGTCAGGGATTCATCCCTGCGGGTGCCCCATGGGGAAGCAGGTAAGGTTGTGGCCGTCAAGAGATTTTCCCGGGAGAAAGGCGATGAACTGCCGCCAGGTGTCAACCAGCTGGTCCGGGTTTACATTGCCCAGAAGCGTAAAATATCCGAAGGAGACAAAATGGCTGGACGCCATGGTAACAAGGGGGTTATATCCCGCATACTGCCGGAAGAAGATATGCCCTTCTTGGAAGACGGCACCCCGGTACAAATTGTATTAAACCCCTTGGGAGTGCCATCCCGTATGAATATCGGGCAGATTCTGGAATGCCATATGGGCTGGGCAGCCAAAACCCTCGGCATCCATATAGCCACACCGGTCTTTGACGGTGCCAATGAGGAGGACATTTTTGTCAAGCTGCGGGAAGCCAATCTCCCTGAAGACGGCAAGGCAGTTCTTTATGACGGGCGTACCGGCGAACCCTTTGATCATAAGGTTACGGTGGGTTATGTATACATGATGAAACTGGCCCACTTAGTCGATGACAAGATACATGCCCGCTCCATAGGTCCATATTCACTGGTCACCCAGCAGCCTTTGGGCGGGAAAGCGCAGTTTGGCGGTCAGCGCTTCGGAGAGATGGAAGTGTGGGCTCTGGAAGCTTACGGTGCTTCCTATACCCTGCAGGAAATCCTGACCGTTAAGTCCGATGACGTGGTAGGCCGGTTAAAAACTTATGAAGCCATCGTCAAAGGCGAGAACATACCTGAACCTGGTGTTCCGGAAGGATTCAAGGTTTTGATCAAAGAACTGCAGAGCTTAGCCCTGGATGTAAGAGTCCTTTCTGATAATAATCAAGAAATACAAATACAAGACATGGATTATGAAGTCAATGAAAAGGAAAAAGCCAAGGAGCTGGGACTGGATATTCCTGAAACCGCTGTGACCCGAGGGAAACAGAATGGAACTACGGTGATTGATGAAGAATACGATCCAGGTGAAGAAGAGGACGATCCTGAAGAGCCTTTAGATTTAGAGGTGGAAGTCGAGCCCGACCTGGAGAACCCCTTAGACGAAGAAATGGATGACCTGCTCCCAGATGATGAAAGCTGAGGGTAAGTCGACAAGCACTGGAGACCATCCTTATCGGAAGGGAGAGAATGACTTGTTAGACGTAAATAACTTTGAAAGGATAAAAATATCCCTGGCTTCTCCGGAGCAGATTCGCTCCTGGAGTAGTGGTGAGGTCAAGAAACCGGAGACTATAAACTACCGAACCCTGCGCCCCGAAAAAGAAGGACTGTTCTGTGAGAAGATTTTCGGTCCGGTAAAAGACTGGGAATGTCACTGCGGAAAGTACAAGCGGGTAAGGCATCGCGGTATCGTCTGTGACCGCTGTGGAGTGGAAGTTACTACCTCCAAGGTAAGACGGGAACGCATGGGACATATTGAACTGGCTGCTCCGGTTTGTCATATTTGGTACCTGAAGGGAATTCCCAGCCGCATGGGATTGCTGCTGGACATGTCCCCCAAAGTTTTGGAAAAGGTCATCTATTTTGTTAATTATATAGTCATCGATCCAGGGGATACCCCCCTGCTTAAAAAACAGCTGCTTAATGAAAGAGAATACCGGGAGAACCGGGAACGCTATGGCGACAGCTTTGTAGCGGGCATAGGAGCAGAAGCGATTAAAGCCCTGCTGGCGGAAATCGACCTGGAGAGCATGTCCGCTGAGCTGAAAGAGGAAGTAGCTACTACCACTGGGCAGAGAAAAAGCAGGGCTATCAAGCGCTTGGAAGTGGTAGAGGCCTTCCGTTTGTCCGGCAATGATCCCCAGTGGATGATAATGGATGTACTGCCGGTTATTCCTCCCGAACTGCGCCCGATGGTTCAGTTGGATGGGGGACGTTTCGCTACTTCCGATTTGAATGACCTGTATCGCCGGGTGATCAACCGCAATAACCGCTTAAAGCGATTGTTGGACCTGGGAGCTCCTGATATCATCGTCCGCAATGAAAAAAGGATGCTGCAGGAGGCTGTAGATGCTCTGATTGACAACGGACGGCGCGGACGCCCGGTTACCGGTCCGGGTAACCGGCCACTGAAATCCCTGAGTGATATGCTCAAAGGTAAACAAGGCCGTTTCCGCCAGAACTTGCTGGGTAAGCGCGTTGACTACTCCGGCCGGTCAGTTATTGTGGTAGGGCCAAATTTGAAAATGCACCAGTGCGGGCTTCCCAAAGAAATGGCTTTGGAGCTGTTTAAGCCTTTTGTAATGAAAAAGCTGGTAGATCGCGGAATCGCATCTAATATAAAGAGCGCTAAAAAGATGGTGGAACGTGGTCGGGAAGAAGTGTGGGATATCCTGGAAGATGTAATCCAGGAGCATCCGGTACTGTTGAACCGGGCTCCCACCCTGCACCGGCTAGGTATCCAGGCTTTCGAGCCGGTACTGGTGGAAGGGCGGGCCCTGCAGCTTCATCCCTTAGTATGTACTGCCTATAATGCTGACTTCGACGGTGACCAGATGGCGGT
>DCTH01000098.1:2902-5555 GCA_002329495.1 Syntrophothermus sp. UBA1445
CTGATGCTGGCCAGCAATAATATACTTAATCCCAAAGACGGTAAACCGGTAGTAACCCCCACCCAGGACATGGTTATCGGGGTTTATTACCTAACTTATATGAGCAAGGAAGATTGGGAAAATGAACATCCTAAAGCCTTTGCCAGCCCGGAAGAAGCTCAAATGGCTTATGAGCTTGGTCATATCAAGCTGCATGACAAGATAAGGGTGCGTATGCAGCTGCCCCAGCCTGATGGCAGCAAATCTTCTCTGCAGATAGTGGAGACCTCCGTAGGCCGGGTAATTTTCAACGAGATAATTCCTGACCGGTTNNAAAAAGAAACTGGGCAACATTGTTTACGATTGTTATCGTTTGGAGGGCAATGCCAAAACCGCGGTTATGCTGGATGGTATTAAAAGGCTGGGATACAAGTTCAGTACCCGGGCCGGGATAACCGTTGGGGTAACCGATTTCGAACCACCGGCAGCCAAAGCCCGGATACTGGCAGAAGCCGATAAAGCTGTAGAAAGCATAGAGCAGGATTACCAGGTGGGCTTGATCACCGATGAGGAACGCCATGCCCAGGTAGTGGATATTTGGAATCAGGCTACCGAAGATGTTACTGAAGCCCTTAAACAGTCATTGAGCGAAGAAAACCCGGTTTATATGATGGCCACCTCCGGTGCCCGTGGAAACTTCCAGCAGATAAGACAGTTAGCCGGTATGCGCGGTTTGATGGCCGACCCCAGCGGAAAAATTATTGACCTGCCCATTAAGGCTAATTTCCGTGAAGGGCTAACCGTTCTGGAGTACTTTATATCCACCCACGGCGCCCGCAAAGGTCTGGCTGATACGGCTTTGAGAACCGCAGACTCTGGTTACCTGACCCGGCGTTTGGTCGATGTCTCCCAGGATGTAATTGTCCGGGAAGAGGACTGTGAATCCGTGGAAGGAATCTGGGTGGAAAAGATCATGGAAGGTTCCCAGTTGATCGAGCCGCTCCACCAGCGTATTATTGGCCGGGTGTCCCTGGATACCATTGTTCATCCCGAAACCGGTGAAGTGCTGGTAGAAGAAAATCAAATGATTGACGACGATACTGGTTATGCTATTGAACGGGCCGGTATCGAAAGAGTTAAAATCCGTTCCGTATTAACCTGCAAAACCCGCCATGGAGTATGCCGTAAATGCTATGGACGCAATCTGGCTACCGGCTATAATGTGGAAATCGGTGAAGCAGTAGGAACCCTGGCGGCTCAATCCATCGGCGAGCCTGGTACTCAGCTGACCATGCGTACTTTCCACACCGGCGGTGTAGCTGGTGATGACATAACCCGCGGTTTACCTCGAGTCGAAGAATTATTCGAGGTTCGCAAGCCTAAAGGGCAGGCCTTGGTAGCGGAAACATCCGGATATGTGCACTTTACCGAAAACAAAGGCCGCCGCGAGATAGAAATCTTAAGCGATGGCGGCGAGGTCTTGGGATCTTATCCGGTCCATTACGGATCCCGGCTCAAGGTGCAGGAAGGCGACTATGTAGAGATTGGTGATGCTTTAACGGAAGGCCCTCTTAATCCCCATGATATTCTTAAAACCAAGGGGCTGCAGGAGGTCCAGCGCTATCTTCTCCAGGAAGTTCAAAAGGTGTACCGCTCTCAGGGCGTAGACATAAGCGACAAGCATATTGAGATAATGATCAGACAGATGCTTAAGAAAGTTAAAATCGAAGATCCTGGAGATACCTCATTATTACCCGGCGCTTTCGTGGACATATCTGTTTTCGAGGATGAAAACTATAATGCCATTGCCCAGAATGTGAGACCAGCGGTTTGTTCCCCAATGCTGTTGGGAATTACCAAAGCATCACTGAATACCGATTCCTTCCTGTCGGCTGCCTCTTTCCAGGAGACTACCAAAGTCTTGACCGAGGCCGCCATCAAAGGCAAGGTGGACCATCTTATCGGGTTGAAAGAGAATGTTATCATTGGCAAACTGATCCCGGCCGGTACCGGATACCCGGTTTATAAAAACATCACTTTCCGGGAAGATCAGGAAATAACTGAGGAAACAGCTGCAGAATAAACAAAGGGTTTGACGATGGTTATGCCAGGTGCTAAAATGTTTAAGTGCGTGGAAAATAAGGTGCTGTTTATATTATGAACTATATTAACCCAGAGGAGGGTGAATAGTGCCGCTCAGGGAGATCCGAGACCACGCCAAGGTGATCGGCACCAAACAGGTGAACAAAGCCATAGCTAAAGGGCAGGTTTACAAAGTCTATCTAGCTCGGGATGCAGAGTCCCACATTACCGAACCTATTCGCCAATTGTGTCACCAAAAGGGTATTGACGTAGTCATGGTGGACACAATGGAAAGCCTGGGTAAAGCCAGTGGTATAGAAGTGGGCGCAGCAGCCGTGGCATTAGTTCATAGTCAATAACCGGGGAAGGAGGTGCACTAAATGCCAACAATCAACCAGCTGGTCCGCAAAGGACGTGAAAAGATTGAAAAAAAATCCACCGCTCCTGCTTTGAAAAACAGCCCGCAGAAGCGCGGTGTGTGTACCCGTGTTTACACCACCACCCCGAAAAAGCCGAACTCGGCATTACGTAAAATAGCTCGTGTTAGATTGGTCAATGGAATTGAGGTTACTGCTTATATTCCAGGAATTGG
>DCTH01000190.1 GCA_002329495.1 Syntrophothermus sp. UBA1445
CTTTCGTATTTCTGCTTTGCCATTACCTGCTCACCTTTCCTTTCAGTCTTTTAAAAAATGTTTTACAGGCCATATCTTTTGGCCACAATTTCTCGGCTTTTATACTCAGGTACCTCTTCATAGTTTAAAAGCTGCATACTAAATGTTCCACGTCCCTGGGTTCGAGAGCGAAGATCAGTAGCATACCCAAACATCTCTGACAGGGGTACCACTCCCTTAATAACTCGAATCCCCTGGTTCTCTTCCATGCCCAAAACTCTTCCTCTACGGCCATTAAGATCACCAATCACATCTCCGGTGTATTCCTCCGGCACCAGTATTTCAAGGTCCATTACGGGTTCAAGCAGCACCGGTTGGGCGAGACCCATGACCTCCTTAAAGCCCAGTGCGGCAGCCATCTTGAAAGCACCTTCGGAGGAGTCAGTTTCATGAAATGATCCTCCCAGCAAGCGGATCTCAATATCCACCACGGGGTAACCTGCAATAATCCCGGCCTGCAAAGAATCACGGATACCGCTTTCAACAGCAGAGACAAACTCTCGCGGAAGAACCGAATTATTGGTCTCATCTTTGAATTCAAATCCCTGTCCCGTTGGTAACGGTTTAATCTGCAGGATTACATGACCGTAATGACCACGCCCACCTGTTTGTCGTATGAACTTGCCTTCGGCTTTAGCCTTACCCTTCACAGTCTCCTTATATGCGACCTGGGGTTTGCCCACCTTGGCATTTACCTTAAATTCCCGAAGCAAACGGTCGGTAATGATCTCCAGATGGAGTTCTCCCATTCCCTTGATTATCGTCTGCCCGGTTTCCGGGTCACTATGGGTCATAAAAGTCGGATCTTCCTCACCCAGTCTTCCCAGGGCCTCACCAATTTTATCTTCGTCTTCCTTGGTGCGCGGCTCAATGGCTACTGAGATTACCGGCTCAGGGAACGTCATGGCCTCCAACAGAATCAGGTTGTTTTCTGTACAGAGGGTATCACCCGTGACGGTTTCCTTTAGCCCAACCCCGGCTACAATATCACCGGCATAAGCAACATCCACCTCTTCCCGATGATTGGCATGCATCCGGAGTATTCGGCTGACTCGCTCCCGTTTTTGTTTCCGGGCGTTGAATACCACATTCCCCGCTTTTAGAGTTCCTGAATACACCCTGAAATAGGTCAGTTTTCCGACGTATGGATCCACCACTATCTTAAAGGCCAGGGCACTCAAAGGCTCCGAAGCGTCACTGCGGCGTACCACGTTCTCTTCGGTGCGGGGGTCTATGCCAACCGCCATAGGCACTTCCGGCGGCGATGGCAGATAATCAACCACTGCATCCAAGAGAAGTTGAACGCCTTTATTCCTAAACGATGACCCACATAGAATCGGAACCACCTGGTTACTCAAGGTAAGCCGACGCAGACAATCCTTAATCTGCTGGTTGTCTATCGGCTGCTCCTCAAGATACAGGTTTAGTATTTCTTCATCCAGTTCCGCCATACGTTCTATCAGGTCGCCCCGCCACTCCTGGGCCAGTTCCAATTCTCCTGGTGATAGCGGCCTCTCCTCGATTTCAAGACCCAGCTCATCACGATAGATGNNGAACGCTTTCAATTGTATAAGATCCAGTACACCCTCAAAACTATCTTCTGCCCCTATCGGCAACTGTATGGCAACCGCTTTGTTTCCCAGGTCCCGGTTGATCATGTTGTAGGCCCGGTAAAAGTCGGCCCCGACCCGGTCCATCTTGTTAATAAAAGCTATACGCGGAACCTTATACTTGTCAGCCTGCCTCCAGACAGTCTCCGACTGCGGTTGTACTCCGGCTACCCCACAGAATATTGCAATGGCTCCGTCAAGCACCCGTAAGGCTCGCTCCACCTCAACTGTAAAGTCCACGTGCCCGGGCGTATCGATAATATTAATACGATGCCCTTTCCACATACAGGTAGTCGCTGCGGATGTTATGGTGATCCCACGTTCCTGTTCCTGTGCCATCCAGTCCATGGTAGCCGTGCCTTTGTCTACTTCACCAATCTTGTGGACCCTGCCCGTGTAGAAAAGAATTCTTTCCGTGGTGGTGGTCTTGCCCGCATCAATATGAGCCATTATACCAATATTTCTAGTTTTTTCAAGTGGAAATATCTCAGCCATAGCTAACACTCCCCGCAGGCGACCAACCCTTCTATTTACCAGCGATAATGGGCAAATGCCTTGTTGGCTTCTGCCATCTTGTGTGTATCTTCCTTTTTCTTGAAGGCCCCGCCGGTGCTATTGTACGCATCCAGAATCTCTCCTGCCAGCCTCTGTTCCATGGTTCTCTCTCCACGTTTGCGGGCATAACTGACCAGCCATCTCAAGGCCAGGGTTTCGCGGCGGTCGCTGCGGACTTCGACCGGAACCTGGTAGTTTGCACCCCCGACCCTGCGAGGTCTTACCTCCAGAACCGGCATGATGTTTTTGAGTGCGGTTTCAAAGACCTCCAGCGGATCTTTTCCGACCTTCTTGCCTACTATTTCAAATGCTCCATAACATATCTGTTCTGCCAGACTCTTTTTGCCATCCCACATAACCTGATTTACCAGTTTGGTTACAGTAGTGCTATGATATACAGGATCTTCAAGTATATCCCGTTTAGGCACAGGACCTTTCCTTGGCAAATTGCTTCCTCCCTTCGTAAGACCTGATCGCATTGACATTAATTATGCGACCGGCGCATAGCTGTCTGTGGTTACTTCTTACCGGCTGGCTTGGCGCCCTTTTTTGGCCGCTTGGTGCCGTATTTGGATCGGGCGCGATTACGGTTTTGAACTCCAGCCGCATCCAGAGTACCTCTGATAATATGGTATCTAACCCCAGGCAGATCCTTAACCCTTCCACCTCTGATAAGAACCACCGAGTGTTCCTGGAGGTTGTGTCCAATGCCTGGAATATAGGCGGTTACTTCTATACCATTGGTTAACCTGACCCTGGCTACTTTCCTTAAGGCTGAATTCGGCTTTTTGGGAGTGGTGGTAAACACCCTGGTACATACACCTCTACGTTGCGGACAGCTCTCCAAAGCCGGTGAGTCTGACTTTTTCAGTATCTCCTTGCGCGACTGTCTGACTAGTTGATTTATTGTAGGCACTTAATCTTGCACCTCCTTCCCCTGTTCAATGAGTAATGCCACTGCGGCTGAGCCTACAGCAATGCCGCAGGCTTTACCCAGTTGTTCCATGCTTTCCACGTACTCAACTTCCACGTTTCGTTCCTGGCACAATTCTATCAAAGGTCTTGTTACATGTTTTTCAGCATCCAATGCGATGTAGACCTTGTAGGCCGATCCTTTTACGATGGCTTTCTTTACCTGCCTGGACCCCACCGCCTTGTGAATATGATGCTGTAAACTGTGCAAGCTTGCTAACCTCCTTTAAAGGCTATCATCCGTAAAGTGAGACTCTTCATTCCACCAAGCCAAAGAATGTCAGTTAGGCGCACTTAAATATTGTAGCATCCTGCAATTCCTATAGTCAATTAATATCATCCAATTCCACCGCCAAACCCTTGTAGCGGGAAAAACCGGTTCCGGCCGGAATCAGTTTGCCAATGATAACATTCTCTTTCAGACCGATCAGGCCGTCCACCTTGCCTTTTATAGCTGCTTCCGTCAGAACCTTGGTGGTTTCCTGGAAGGAAGCCGCTGACAGGAAGGACTGGGTATTCAGAGAAGCCTTGGTTATCCCCAGCAACAGCGGTTGGGCAACGGCCGGCAGTCCGCGACCGCGTTCCAAAACCTTCATATTCTCTTCCTCAAAGTCTGCTACATCAGTGAAGGCACCGGGCAGGAGCGGGGTGTCCCCTCCTTCCTCAATCTTTACCTTCTTAAGCATTTGCCTGATCATGATTTCTATATGCTTGTCACTGATATCAACACCCTGCAGGCGATAAACCTTTTGCACCTCCCGCAGGAGATAGATCTGAACGGCTCTCATGCCCTTGGTCCGCAGGATATCGTGAGGATTGAGAGGGCCTTCTGTTAGTTCGTCGCCTATTTCAACAAAATCCCCATCACGTACCTTGAGCCGGGATCCGTAGTGAACCACGTAACCTTCTAACATCTCGCCGTTTTCGTCAAGGATCTGAACCTCACGGCGGCCCTTGTTGTCGCCCATTCTAACGAAACCGCGTCGTTCGGTCACTACCGCCTGACCCTTGGGTTTACGTCCCTCGAAAAGCTCTTCTACCCGGGGCAGANNCCTCCGGTATGGAAGGTACGCATGGTTAACTGAGTACCCGGTTCTCCAATAGACTGGGCAGCAATGGTTCCGACAGCTTCTCCTATTTCCACCAGATAACTGGTCGCCATATTGCGCCCGTAACACTTTTGACAAACCCCATGCCGGGCTTTACAGGTCAAAACCGATCTTATCCTGACCTTGTCGATACCCAGCTTGATAATCTCTTCAGCGGCTTCTTCATCGATCTCATGATCATCAGGTACGATCACTTCGCCAGTATTGGGATTAACAATATTGCCGACCGCAAAACGCCCGATGATTCTCTCGTCCAGCCGTTCGATAACTTCGCCGCCCTCGCGTATCTCATCTACAGTTATCCCTTCGTGAGTACCGCAGTCAGCTTCGCGTACGATGACATCCTGCGATACGTCCACCAACCTCCGGGTCAGGTAACCCGAGTCGGCGGTGCGGAGAGCGGTATCGGCCAGACCTTTACGTGCTCCGTGGGTAGAAATAAAGTATTCCAAAACGGTCAAGCCTTCCCGGAAATTGGCCTTAATCGGCAGGTCCAGAATCCGGCCCTGAGGGTCGGCCATCAGACCTCGCATTCCAGCCAACTGGCGTATCTGTTGGAAATTACCCCGGGCACCGGAGGTGGCCATCATATAAACGGGATTAAAGGGATCCAGATGAGATTTCAGCTCATCGGTGACTTTTTCCGTAGCTTCATTCCAGGTATCAACCACCTGACTGTGCCGCTCATCCTCCGTTATCAACCCCATCTGATAATCGTTTTCGATTTCACTTACCTTCTCATCAGCCATGGCCAGAATATCGTATTTAGCCTCGGGGGTTTGGAAGTCGGTCAAACCGACAGTTATTCCCCCTCTGGTAGCAAAATCGAATCCCAGCCTCTTTATGGCATCCAGGGTACGAGCCGTGGCCTCGTTCCCGTAGTCACGGTAACACTTGTAGACAATCTCTCCCAATTCTCTCTTGCTGATGACCTGGTTATAAACCGGAAAATCGCTGGGCAGTGCTTCATTGAAGATTATCCGCCCCACGGTGGTTTCAACTATCTTGTCATCTATCTTCACCTTAATCTTGGCATGTAATCCAATTTCCCCGGCTTCCAGAGCCATCCGGGCCTCATCGGGTGAGCAAAAGGCCTTACCCTCACCTTTCTCACCGTCCCTCTGCAGGGTGAGGTAGTAACACCCGATGACCATATCTTGAGTAGGGGTTACTACTGGTCGTCCGTCCTTGGGGTTCAGGATATTACCGGTTGACAGCATCAACAGCCGGGCTTCCGCCTGAGCTTCTGCTGACAGCGGAACGTGCACCGCCATCTGGTCACCGTCGAAGTCGGCATTGTAAGCAGTACAGACCAGGGGATGAATCTGCAGGGCCCGCCCTTCCACCAGCACCGGTTCAAAAGCCTGAATCCCCAGGCGGTGAAGTGTAGGTGCACGGTTGAGCAGTACCGGGTGTTCCTGGATAACATTCTCCAGAATATCCCAGACCTCATCCTTGCCTCTTTCCATCATCTTCTTGGCTGATTTGATGTTGGAGGCGATACCCCGGTCAACCAGTTTCTTCATTACGAACGGTTTGAACAGTTCCAGGGCCATCTCTTTGGGCAGTCCGCACTGGTGCATCTTGAGATTCGGTCCCACAACGATAACGGATCGTCCCGAATAGTCAACCCGTTTACCCAGCAGGTTCTGGCGGAA
>DCTH01000177.1 GCA_002329495.1 Syntrophothermus sp. UBA1445
TCTTGACCTCGTCAGCGCCTAACATGGACGCTACCAGGTTACGGCCGCTGCCGGTAGCCCCAACCCCCAGAACCTCGGTCCGGGGCAACCGGGACAAGAGGTCCCTGAGGCCCTGCTGGGTGGCCTTGACCGGGTGTCCCATGGTCCGTATATAGACCGTCTCCAGGACATTCAGCTGCGGGTCCAGGGCCACCAGATTAGTGCTGACTGAACCTACGTCTACTCCCAAATAAGTTTTGAGCATTAGTATCTCCCATTTTCGATTTTCGCCATCTGATCATATCCAGGAACGCCTCCAGTCGGGTGATGATCCCGGCCTCTCCGGCGTGCTCGTCAAAATACATGGTCATGACCGGTATTCCCTCAACCTCCTGCACCCTTATCAGTACCGATTGGGCGACAATCTCCGGCATACAGGTCAGGGGAGCCACCTGAATCACCCCATCCAGTTCCTGGCGCGCATAACTGACCGTACTGGCCACGGTCTCCCTGCCATGCCCCCCTACCCAGTACTGCAGGTAAGGCCGGGCAAACGAGAGAGTGTTATGCAGACTTGGGGCCGAGGGCAGGAATCCTCCACAAAGATGGTCATTTACCCATTGCGTAAGGGTAACCGATCTGACCACCTCCGCCCCCAGCCGTCCCAGGTGACGTTCCAGGTCGTAGTTGGCAAAGGGCTCCAGCAGGGTGTAGATCTCACCCACCAGTCCAATACGAATGGGATGCTGATTATCCGGGTCCCTCGCCAAACTTGACAGCTCGTGGCTGACCTTCTCTACCGCGCCAGTCAACGGTCTTTTTTCTGAGCATTCATCGATTGACTTCAATCCCCGGGCCACGATCTTCTCGCACCGGCCTTTATCAATCACCCGGGGCAGCCAGTAGTGCTGTTCGCTCTCCAACCGGTCAATGGCCTTGAGCTTCTCCCAGGCCAGTCGGATCCCCGACCACACCTGGAGCCAAGAGGCTTTGATGCCCATTTCCCGCACCTGATTTAGCAGGGAGAGCAGGTTTGAATCAGGTGCTTCGATGATGACCATATTGAATTTCCGCCCCATGTCCTGGAGGATATCGCGTTCCACCTGCGCATAGTACCCGAACCGGCAGGGCCCCCAGCCACCGGCCATGAGGATGGCATCCGCTCCCCGGTCCATCGCCTCCAGGTAATTGCCCAGGTTGATCTTCAAGGGTAGGCAGACGAACTCGGGAGAATATCGGACCCCCAGTTCCAGGGTCCGTTTGCTGCACGGGGGCGGGACCACCACGGTAAGTCCCAATTCCTTTAACAGTGCGCTAATGGCTATATAGGAATTCCCCATATGGGGAAAGGTTATTCTCAACGCCCAGCCTCCTTTGTCTCCGCATCATGTCGCAGAACGCCTCCAGACGGGTAACAACCCCCGCCTCACCGCTATGTTCATCAACGGTAAGGAGCATAAACGGCTTATTCATGCGGCGTTCTATTATCTTGGCCATCATGGAATCCGGCCCACAGCCAAAGCAGGTCAGATAAATCACGCCATCTACACTCTCATCCTGGTCGAGCAGCAGGGCCGTGCCGACCATTTTACGCCCTACGGTCCAGAAGACCCTTTTGGGCAGCGTCGCAGCGGCCTGCTCAACTTTCAGCGGATTGAGCATCTCACTGGTAACTGGAGTGGCGCCCATTTCGCGCAGACGTTCAAATAGTCCCAGATTGACAAAACGGTCATTCAGGGTATAGCAGTGGCCCAAAACACCAATGGTGAGATCACTGCGACCGGGTCTCGCCACCGGTTTTCCCTCCCAGATCCTGATTGCCTCGTCAAGGGTATGGCCCTGACGGCATATCGTCTCCAGGGTAAGGGTGGCCCGGGTGGAATCGGTCCATGCTTTCCTGACCCGACCCGGTTTCAGGCCTACTTTCCTGGACCAGTTATCGAGTTCCCGAAACAGGTCCCGCTCATCGCGGCTCACGTCGATACACAAATCTATCAAGGGCGGAAGCTGCGGAATCTGGGCCCTCAGCATATCCGGAATTCCCATAAACTTGGGACAGATATAGCTGCGTTTCTCGATGCTTACCAGCCGGGGCATGAAGATCCAGTCCACCTCCTTTTCCGCCAGTTCCAGGATATGGCCATAGAGTACCTTCACCGGAAAACAGGCTTCGCTTACTGCTGCCAGTATCCCGGCGTTGGCCATGGATTTATGTGTTGGAGGAGAGGTGACAACTTCCCAGCCCAGGTTATTAAAAAACGATTTCCACTGCGGGAAGAGGTGATAATAGAACAGTCCCCTGGGTATTCCAACTCTCATGGATCCACTCCGTTCCTTGGACTTTGAAAAAGCAGGGGGCCTGGTTGGCGGCGACCCCCCATAATCTGGTCATTCCACTAACAGCTCTTTCAGGCACCTGGTGGTTACCTCCGCACCGTGGGCCGGGTTATCATTACCCTTCATCTTGCCCAGATCACCCACACCCACCACCTTGACATCGGGAAAGCGCGCCAGAATCTCGGTGGTGTCCCCTTTCAGGAGGTGGTGGCCAATCGGCTCAGGCTCTCCGTACTTATCTACCGGCCGGTTGATAACCTGCCCATAGCGGTCAACTGATTCCGTGACCTTAACCCCCCTGACCTGTTCAGTGTTGGAGGCTACCGCAATAACCCCCAGAACCTCCAGGCTCTTGTCAAGTAAAAGGTACTCCAGAGCCCGCTCACCCCTTCCCTCTCCTACCTCCCCCCGGTCATCCAGCATCACTACCACCGGATCATACGGGGCCTCTTTGATCTCATAGGCCAGTCGTTCACCCGGTAAGGGAGTGGGATTGCCTCCCGAACTCAGTACAGGGTAGAGGCCTAAATTCTTGCAGGCCTGGATAATGGCCTCCTGTGCATACACATCACCATCGGTAACCAAAATGACTCTTTTTTTCACGCTTTCACCCTTTCAAAGTTTAGGCACAGCAGAATAAGCACGATATATTGCAGGGCAGC
>DCTH01000161.1:0-9112 GCA_002329495.1 Syntrophothermus sp. UBA1445
TTCTTCCAGAAGCCCCTCCTTAATAGACGCCCGGTTCTCGCTGAAGATCTCCCCCATCTCGGTCTCAATCAGGTTTACGACCCGGGGCAGAAATGAGTTTTTCCCCTTCTGCAGCATGTTGGCCATCCCCTTGGCGCGGCCCAGGCGGGGTCGACAGGCATCAATGCCAGTAACCTCAAGGTGCTGGCTCATCACCAGGGAGGCGAAGCCTGCTCCACAGCCGGCATCCAGGGCCATCCCCCGGAGTGCCTTGACCTGCGGGTATACCAGATCCAGGAATGAATACTCCCCACCCGAGGAGAAGTTTATCAGGGCGATTATCTCGTTAAAATCAAACAGGTCCTCCTGCTTCAAAGACGGAGCCAGGTTGACCCTAAACCAGTTCCGGGCCTCACACTGCTCTATCAACCGCGGCACCAGTTCCTCAACCCCTGAAACCCCATAGTATTCCTGTGCGCGGGCCTTCGCCGCCAGCGGCAGCCGTTCCCAGGCGTAGTTTATGAAGAAGGGATAACAGACATTCTTGCTGTCATCAAACATGATGCAATGACCCGGATTCTGCTGACGAATCTCCGCCATCATCTCATAGAAGCCTAATTGAAACTCCAACCCCTCTTCATCACTTCGCTTAAACATACCGGCCAGGTTATGCGCGTTCTTTTCCGAACCAGCCGGCAGCAGTGCGGTAATCTGGGCCGCGATATCCGGCCTGGTATGGCTCAGGTAATAATCAAGGAACTGCTCCAGTATCATAAATTCACCCCTGCTCGTTTTTTATAATTATGTTTACAGAAACCAGGCAATCCCCGGTCATGTCAACCGATCAGAACACTCATAACCTGTCAAAAACCCAGTGAAAGCGTTGTTCACAATCAGCTCCCCCTTCCAGTAACGTCTTTATCGCCGCCAGGCATAACCGAATCACAGTGCCGGTGGTATCAGTTGCAGGACATGGCGGTATTCATCAGGTACCGGGCCCTCCCCCAGACACCAGCTGAGTTCAGCCTGAAAGGATGCCTGACCATCGGTTACCGCAACGTAAGGCCTGATCAGCAACCCGGAAGCATCATAGCCCAGTTCACTATGGCTGGGGAACACGTGCCCCCGGTAATAGCTCTTAACCGCCGGTTCAATCACCACCCGTTCAATAGCCTGGCCGGACACAATCTCCCAGAACAGGGTATTGCACGAAGCAGTTCCCCTCCCGCTCACCGTTTCGCAGACATAGGCAAGTTTCCCGGGGCGCGGAAAGCGGTTGATTTCACTCCGGTATGATCCCTTTTCAGCCCCTGGGCGCGCTACCTCATAGTTCACCTCGCTGGCTTCTCCGGCTATACCCAGCCAGGAAACCGGTTGCAATTCCCTCTCATCAGAAGGCACCATGGAGGTCACCAGTTCCGGTGTAAGGTACAGCTCTCCGCACTCACCATCGATAACCTGGACCTCAACCGACATACTGAAGGCTGCCTCGCCAATATGGAAGGTCTTCCGTACCCTGAACCTAAGGCGCTCACCGTCATTAATAACCGAGGGAGACGCCTCCAGGCTGATAACGGTCTTATCACCGTGGGTTTCCGTAGCAACCAGCCGATAACCCGGGGTTTCCTGCGTTAGGGCCACCCAGTTCCCTTCCCGCAGAGTGGCAAACGTAAGCCCCATACTGTTGCGGCATCTCTCCACCCTTCCCCCTTCGGGGTAGAACTCCTCCGTAAGATCGGAATCAGTCTCCGTAAAGATCAGGGAGTGAGTGACCTTGAGCACCTCACTGTACGCTACCGGAAAGAGCATCTCCTTTTCCAGGTACCCCAGGAGATCGGTGAAGCCCCACTCCTTTTTCGCCATTCCCTGGTGGAACAGCACCTGCCCTTTGCGAACATGGATTACCACGGTCTGGTACGGGGTACGTACAATAACCTCGTCCTCGCCATCCATATCCCAGTCGCGGATTACAACTTCCGTCGAAGCCCCTCCATCACCCTTGAGCTGAGCAATGGCCAGATCCGCCAGCCTCTCCGCCAGTTCCAGATAAGCCAGACCCTGCAAGTCGAAATAAGCACACGAACCATAGGACGGGTGCCGACTGGCCCAGCGCGGGTCTTCCTGGTAAGCCAGGTTGCGAGCCCGCTGGATTACGCGGTAGGCCCGGGCCATCTCCTCTGAATATCGGGTCGAGAGAAGTTCCTGGATAATTTTGAACCGGTGAGGTGAGTCCAGGACCGTATCCCTGAGAAGCAACCGGGGAAGACCCGGTACCTCCAGATCACCCAGGGTCAAGCGGTCTATCGCCTGCATCTTGTGTTCCAGGTCCCGCTGCCGGGCCATCACCCGACGCAGCCGCTCATCGCCAAAGGTCACTCCCCGAATGCCTCTTCTGGCGGTCCAGTTCTCCCATTCCGCATAGGAGCGGCTGGTAGCCGCCGGGTAGGTATCGAGAAAGCCCTGGCGTTCAAAGTAAGATTTCAGGCCGCAGAATTGTAGTTCGGGGTCCGCCAGGACCAAGCGAAAGAACTCCTGAAGCCAGGCGGTATCTCCCCGTGGATCCTTGCTCCACTGTCCGAATTTCTCGGCATCCTCAAAGATCACAATTACCGGTTCCAGGTCCTTACCCAGCCGGCGGGCCATCTCCCGGGACTTCTCGGCCGCATCCTTCAGGTAAAAAACATACTGTCGGGGTTTTATTATGTTGCGATCACCGGCCCCAAAAGGCTGGCGCTTCAACAGGCGGTAACGGAACTCGGAATGCACCGGCAGGACAAAGTATTCCTGCCCCCCGATCTCGTCGCGCAGGCCATAGAACAGAATCTCCGGGGGGAGATGGGAAACCGTAGTACGGGCGTGGGGATCATCAAACCCAAAATGTTTGCGGCAGTAATCGTACTGACCACCGGGGTAGTTGAAGTGTGGTCCAAAGAAGGTCTCGGCATCCAGGTAGAGGAGAGGAAGTGCACCAACCAGACGCGCTGCCGCCGCCAGGTTATAGAGTACCCATTCCCCGGCCTCCCTTTCCACCACATGAATACCCTCCCACTCCCGGGGGTTAACCCCCAGCAGCCGGGTAGAGATGTTGGCGTACTCCCGGACCTGAAACAGGATATCATCAGGACGTGCGGACAACTGGGCAAAGGCCTCATCGGCCAATCCCCCGATCATGCCAAAAGAGTCCTTTTTCAGCAGGGTTTTTAAACGCTTCAGATAGCCAGGTTTCTCATGGGCCAGCCAGAGCAGGAGCGGCCCGGAATAGTGCAGGTTTATGTAAAATCCAGGATCTGCGGCCATAGTTTCCAAGAGTTCGATCCAGGGCAGGTAAGAATTCTTAAAGACCTCTTCGCGGGTATACTGCAGCTGAAAATGGGGCTGGTGAAAATGAGGACAGAAGGCCACGTTTACTTTCACTTAGGATACCCCCTCAACAACGATATTGGATACGAGTGTTAAACAGGCGGGAATACCGGTATTTGGGTCTAAAGGAGGTCATCCTCCTCTTCCACCCGTTTCAGCCATTCAATCGTTTCCGGATTGAACTGGTTCATCCTAACCATGCCGGTCAGGCGAACCAGCTTGGCAAAGTGCTCCAGGAAACGGCGCACCGCATAATCACGGGTATGGTTATTGGTCACCATAAAGAACCAGTCGCTGCTCTCCATGAGCATCAGCTCTTTGATTGCCTGGTTACGGGCGCGGTTTATGAGATCACCACCCGCAAGCCCGGCGGTGCTCTCCAGTTCTTGGCGAGCTTTTCTGATAGTCTCCCACATCCAGTTGGTTTCCGGGTTAGACCACCCAAAGTGCTTGCCACCGGTACCCCAGGAGGACTCCATGATCTGGGCCTCGGGAATCGTCTCCATCTCCTGCAGGAGCATATCCGGCAGCACCATCCGCCAGTGACCACGCCTGGTAATCAGCCGCACCAGTTCCTCCAGCCAGTCGACCCCTTCCCACCACCAGTGCCCAAACAACTCGGTATCATAGCAGGCCACGATCAGTGGCTCAGAGTAGCCCAAGCGGTCCGCTTCCTGTGCTATGCCTCCGATGGTATCCATAAAATGAGCCGCATGCCTTCGTACGGTCTCCTGTGCCTGGTGGCGGTCATATACCAGTTTGCATTCGGGATTGGCGTCCCGCCTGGTGACCCGCCAGTACTTGAGGCCCGAGTGCGGGAGCTGTTTATGAAAGTCGCGGTAGAAGGCATCACCGGGGTAGCCGTAATCCTTGGACCAAACCTGCAGGCTGACCATGGTATTCCGGCNNGATACGATAGGGGCTGTAGGTGGAAAGACCGGTTTTCTCGTATTCTGCGATCTCTTTTTCCGGGGCCAGGTGGTATCCGGAAAAGGTCTGGGCGGGCCTGCCCCCTTCAATGGCATGACCATCAACGAAGAAGTACCTGATGCTGTGTTGTTCCAGGACCTCTTCAATCCCCTGGTAGTAACCGCATTCCGGCAGCCAGAACCCCCGGGGTTCGAACCCCAGGTGTTTTATAAAACACTCCGTGCCGGCAGCTATCTGCCGTTCCAGACTGGACCGGTCATCGATTAACGGCAGGTAGGCATGGGTAGCAGCAGTAGCCAGGATGTCGAGGGGCGCCCTTTGACTGAGATCTTTTATGACCCCGATCAGGTCCCCGCCAAACTCCGTTACAAAACTGCGGCGGATATCCTGGTAGAAGCGGCGGTAATCGGCGGCTACCTTCGCCAGGTCCTTTTGTCCCCGCGCCATAAAGGAGCGTTCATCAGTCGATGCCTGTCCTTCGCATGATTTCAGGTATTCTACAAACCCATCCCGGAGATAGTCAGATGCCAGCTGTTCCATCAGGGTGGGGCTGAGACTCAGGGTGATCGGTGCGGAAATCCCGTCGTCCAGGAGGCCTAACCAGGCCTGCAACAGGGGGATATAGGTTTCCGCCATCGCCTCAAACAGCCATACTTCTCCAAACGGCCACCGGCCCTGGTGCTTGACGTAAGGCAGGTGGCTGTGCAGGACCAACATCAGTCTCGGACTCATCTTGCCTAACCCCCAACCTGTAGTTTGCCTCCCAGAAACCGCAGCTGATTGATCATGCTGACGTATTTCCTGGTTATCTCATTGGCTTTCTCCAGAGAAGAGGCCTCGGTATATATGGTAAAGAGGGGTTCCTCATCATCGGGAAGCAACAGACTCCATCCCTCATCATGCAGAACCTTTATACCCTCGGTCAATTCAAGTTGATCATCCTTGAACCTCTCGAGCAGCAGCCGCATCACCCGGGCCTTTTCATCAGCCGGTATATGTATCTCCTGGCGGTCCAGGTAAAAGGTGGGCATAGTGGCTACCAGTTCAGAAAGGGTGAGGTTTTCGCGCCCCATAAGTTCCAGTATCTTAACCAGGGAGGATATGGCATCGCACATAATCTGAAACTCCGGTATCTCATCGCCTTCAAACAGGACTTTGGTCTCAGTTACCCCGGTAACGATTAACCCCGTACTTACTTCCTGGGCTTTCAGAACCAGCCCGTCATATTCGTGAGCCAACTTCTCGATCACCCGGGGAGCTGCTACCGGAACCGGCACCGCCTGCCGGCGGGTAAACTTCAGCAGCAGGAAACATACCAGGATAACCATCTGTTCTTCGGTGATCACTTCGCCCTTTTCATCAATCAGCACTAGCCGGTCAGCATTCTGATCAATCAAAACCCCCATATCGGCGTGGTTCTTGATAACCGTTTCCTTTAAAATCTCAATACCTCCGGCAATGTCCTCCAGGGTTTTCACCCCGCATCCTTCTTCCACCCCCTCAGGGGTAATGATCTGGCAGCCGATTCGGCTCAACAGGACTGGCAAAAACGAGGTGAAGTTCCGCGCATCATAATATAAGGCTACATGAAACTTAGCATCATTGATCACCTTGAAATCTGACGTCTGCATAACACCTTCTATGTACTGGGCGATAACATTGGAAAAAAAGACGGTNNCGGCATCAGTACGGGCAAAAGCCTCGCGGGCAAAGATGTTTTCTAGCTTGCGCCGGGTATTGGCGTGAATATTGAGGCCGCGCCGGTCAAAGAACTCCACTAACAAAGCGGTTTCATCATCCGGCGACTGGCGGATTTGGATACCGCCATCCGCCTGCAGCAACCGGGTGGTATACCGTACAATCCCGGAGGTGGCCATCCCCAGGTCATAAACATTGACCCCGGTGGATAGCACCCCGGCAGAAAAAGCTCGCTTGAACATCTTGGAGGCGTTCAGGCTGTCGCAACCGACCGCCACCGACTTGCCACCGCCAATCAGGGTACCATAGGCCGCACCCAGTTTGACCAGAAACTCGGGGGTGATCTCCAGATTGATCAGTCCGGAAACACCCCGGGCCCCAAACAGGAACTTGGACATCCGGGTGCCCCAGATAACATTCGAATTCACATTGGAACCCTGCTCGATGTTCTTCTCCGGCCAGATCCGTACATCCATGCGAACCGTGCTGTCAGCACCCAGGACACATTCATCACCGATCACGGCACCCTCCAAAACCGTGTTGTGCCCTTTCAAGACCGCACTGCTGCACACCACAGTTCCGCGCAGTTCAGTCTTTCTGCCGGCGTATACCCGATTCCAGAGGACGCATCTTTTAACTGATACCCCTTCATTCAGGATCGAGCCTTTTCCGATCACCGAATACGCCCCTACTGAGGCTCCTCTTTTGACTTGACTACCCGAACCGATATAACAGGGGGCTTCGATCCTGGCGTCCGGGGATATGGCTGCCCCTTCCCCCACATACACACCATCCCGGACCTGCGGGGCATCGATATTAACCTTTACCAGACCCTTGAGGATATCGTAGTTGGCCTGGCGGTACTGTTGAACCCCCCCGATATCACACCAGTATTCCGGACACAGGGTGGCATAGAGCCGCTGCTGCTTGGCCATAAGCAGTGGAAACAGATCCTTGGAAAAGTCAAATACCTGCTTATCCTCGAAAAAATCAAATATCTCCGGTTCCAGGACATAGATTCCGGTGTTGGCCAGGTCACTAAAGGCGGCTGCCCAACTTGGTTTCTCCAGGAACCTGGTTATTCGCCCCTCCTCATCGGTCATCACGATCCCGTATTCCAGAGGGTTGTCAACCTGGCTCAAGGCCAGAGTCGCCATCGCATCTTTCTCCCGATGGAAATCAACTACCCGGCTCAAATCTATATCAGTTAGGGTATCGCCGCTGATAACCAGGAAGGTCTCATCCAGGTACCGGCGGGCATTGCGAACACTGCCTGCAGTTCCCAGCGGGAACTCTTCCACGAAGTAGCGCATTTTTACCCCAAATTGGGATCCATCCCCGAAGTGTTGGCGAATGGCATCCGGCAGGTAAAACAGAGTTACTATAATCTCTTCAAACCCATGTTTCTTCAGCAGCTCTACTATGTATTCCATAACCGGACGATCCATTACCGGGACCATCGGTTTGGGCTGTTTACAGGTCAAGGGTCGAAGCCGGGTGCTCTCACCCCCGGCCATAATCACGGCCTTCATTATCCCACCCCGTCTTTCTCGGCTTTGCGAACCAGAGTAAAGTACATCTGAGAGGTCAGCCGGCTGATCTTGTCCCAGTTGTACCGGTCCTTGATCACCTGGAGAGCTTGGAACCGTAAGCGGTTGGCCAGACGACTATCGGAAAGGATTCTAATCAGAGCAGAAGCCAGGCTCTCCTCATCCGAAGGTATAACCTTGAGCCCGGTCTCCCCATCGGTAACTATCTCCGCCAGCCCTCCCACATCACTCACCACCACCGGCGTACCGGAGGCCATAGCTTCCAGGGCCACAATCCCAAATGGCTCATAAAGGCTGGGGAAAACCGCTACATCTGCCCGGTGGTATATCCGATCCCTTAACTCATCACTGATATAGCCGGCAAACCAGATCCTCTCGGTTAAGCCCAGTTCGCAGGCCAACTCCTGTAGTTCCGGACCCTGCGGTCCCCGGCCAGCGATAACCAGCCTGGCCGCCGGTATCTCCCGAGAGACCCGGAGGAACGCCCGGATAAGATGGGATACACCCTTTTCAGGCACCAGTCTTCCTATATAAAAAATGACCTGATCATGGTCATCGATTCCCTCGAATTTATCATCCAGGCAGGAGTCATTCACCTGGTACCGGTTCATGCTGGCCCCGTTCGGAATAACCGCGATCCGCGAGGGGTTGGCATCAAACAGGCTTTCTATCTCATTGCGCATGTAATTGCTGCAGCAGACGATACGTTCGGAATCCAGGACCAGGTTCCGCTCGATATCATGGATTTCCTTCTGCATTGGATTATGCAATCCCAGGTTGCGGCCATACTCGGTGGCATGGATGGTTGACACCAAAGGAACATTAAGCACCCGGCTGAGCGAACGTCCCGCATAACCGACCAGCCAGTCATGGGCATGAATCAGATCAAATCCCCCCACCTGGTAGTCGAGCCTGATCCCTTCACGGATAAGGTCGCTGTTAAAGCTGAATATCCAGGACTTAAACCTGGTGGAACTGGTCATAGGGCTGCCCACCCGGTATACTCTGGCTCCCCGTGATTCCTCACAGCTGGCACAGCCATCCACCGGAGGCGTCAATATGTAAGCTTCAACACCATAACCTGCCAGACGCTGTGATAGCTCATAGACATGCCTACCCAGTCCGCCAATAACCTGCGGAGGAAACTCCCAGCTGAGCATCAGTACTCGCAAAATAACTTTCCCCCTTTGATTTCCTATTAAGTTCCACAATTCCATCCCCTTCTCCTTCTGTACAATCCCAATTCTTTTCTGTAGAATGAGACCATCAAGTTTGTGGGGGGCTAAAATATGAGCAGAACCGATAGTTCCGTTGCTTTCTCTCCGGCGGAAAGCCATAAGCAGCCGGATTCCATGATCAGGGACAGAACCCTGGCCGCTTCCGGTTATAAGAAGATTGAATGGGCCAGCCGGCATATGCCAGTACTTAACCTTCTGCAACAAGAATTTCAGGCCACAGAACCCCTCAAGGGTTTAAGAATCGCACTGTGTCTACACCTGGAGGCCAAAACCGCCCACTTCGCACAGACCCTTAAGCAGGCCGGCGGCCAGATATTTGCCTGTGCCAGCAACCCCCTGTCCACCCAGGACGACGTG
>DCTH01000161.1:9117-15010 GCA_002329495.1 Syntrophothermus sp. UBA1445
CCTGATGCCATAATTGATGACGGTCAGGATCTGGTGGCCATGCTGCACAAGAACCGCAAAGAACAGGCCTTAAAGGTGATAGGCGGATGTGAGGAAACAACCACCGGGATTCACCGACTCCGCTCCATGGAACGGGAAGGCCAGCTGCTTTTCCCTATGATAGCTGTAAATGACGCATATATGAAGTACCTTTTTGACAACCGTTATGGAACCNNGCGCACCACCAACCTGGTGGTGGCAGGTAAGACGGTGGTAATTGCCGGTTATGGCTGGTGCGGCAAAGGGTGTTCCATCCGCGCCAAAGGACTGGGAGCTAAGGTAGTAATCACCGAGATTGATCCCATCAAGGCCAATGAGGCCATCATGGACGGGTTTACGGTTATGCCGATGAGTGAGGCCGCGGCGTTGGGTGATGTATTTATAACCGTTACCGGTAACATCAATGTTATCCGCCGGAACCATATTGAGCGGATGAAGGATGGAGCCATCCTCTGTAATGCCGGGCACTTTGATGTCGAGGTAGCAAAGCCTGATCTCAATCAGATGTCCACCGCAAAAAGGATCATCCGCAACAATATTGAAGAATTCACCATGAAAGACGGGCGCCGGATATACCTCCTGGGTGAAGGCCGTCTGGTTAACCTGGCAGCAGGCGACGGTCACCCTGCAGAGGTAATGGATCTCAGTTTTTCCCTCCAGGCCCTGTCACTGATCTACCTGATCCAGAACCACCAGTCACTCGGGCCCAAGGTTTACAATGTCCCGGCCGAGATCGATCACAAGGTCGCCAACCTGCGCCTCAAGACTCTGGGAGTGGAAATCGACCAACTCACACCTGAACAGGAGGCCTACCTGGCGAGCTGGGACNNACTGCGGGCCCTCCTTTTTTTGTACCATGGCTTCCGTTTACAAAGAATAACATCATACAAACCGTGAAATTATGGAATCCTATCCTGTAAGGAAGTGTTATCACCACATCCGTGTTACGGGAGGCAGAGAACTTGAATATACGCAAATCATGGCTCTTATTAGTAACGTTGGGATTGATCATCGGTATAGCGTACACGATGACCAGCTGGTTCCCTGGAACGCCCCAGTCCAAGCCATTTCAATCCGGAATGGAAGCAAAGCCCGGCCAGTATTATACCCTGGGCGACTCCGCCGGGCGGACTATCCTGCAAACCGGTTTCCCGGTTGCGGTGGGAGATGAATTCATTGATGAGGACAACACCCGCTACCGCATTTCCGCCTTGGATGAGTGGAATGGTACCGTAGAGCGGGTTAATGAGAAGAAATCAAAAAGAAAAGGTCTTACCGCGATAATCGAAGCACAAGCCGTTCAGGCCCAGGTGGATCCACCAGCCAGGGTCGCGATCTATTGCACGCACTCCGACGAATCGTACGTGCCTTCTCAGGGTAAGGAATCAGAGACGGGAAGCGGATCAATCTTTCGGGTAGGCTATGCTCTGGCCTCCAGTCTGGTCGATGACGGCTTTACCGTTGACCAGAGTTTTGCGGTCCATGATCCTCATGACATTAACGCCTATTACCGTTCACGGCGTACTCTGATGCAACTCTTGAAGGATGCTCCGACCGCCGCCTTTGATATACACCGGGATTCAGCCCCTGCGGAAGCCTATACCACCTATATTACTGGGGTTGGGACCGCCAAGATCATGATTGTAGTCGGGCGACAGAACCCCAACATGANNGCCGAACAGGTTAAGAAACGGGCCGATGAGCTGTACCCGGGCCTGATTCGCGGGATCTTCATCGGACGCGGCAGTTACAACCAGGACCTTTCCCCTCGCGCCCTGCTGTTTGAAATCGGCACCTCCGAATTACCAGAACAATACGCACAAAACGCCGCCCATTGCCTGGGCGACGTCCTCGGCACCCTGCTCTAGGTGGGACTTAAAGGACAGATTTACGGTTCCACATATTGCGAGGAAATCGTAAGTTATATTGGGGAACGGCCTCGCGCAAATGAGGACCTTGCGCCGGGCCGTCCCGCGTTTTCATAGCCTCAGTCTCAGTCTTTCCCTGCTTGTTTCAGTCTTTCCCTATCACTTGAACATCAACTTTCCTGGTGCGGGGGCCATCAAACTCGCAAAAAAAGACGCTCTGCCAGGTCCCGAGGATCAAACGTCCTTCACTAATGATAATAGTCACCGAAGATCCCACCAGACTTGCCTTGATATGCGCATCCGAATTGCCCTCAGCATGCCGGTACTGAGGGAGATTGGCCGGTGCTATGTCTGACAAACCTTTAAGGAGGTCATGCCTGACGCTGGGATCAGCGTTTTCGTTTATTGTAACCGCAGCCGTGGTATGGGGCACGAAAACCGTTATTAACCCGTTCATGACCCCACTCTTCCCGGCAATCCTCTTTACCTCAGCAGTTATATCAATCAGTTCGCTTCGAGCTCGGGTACTGACCGCAAAACTCTCCACATCGCTTCCTCCTTCTTACTGATCCTTACCATTCGGCGGAAAACAACAGCAGTCATTTTACTGTGCACCGATCTATCGCTTGAATTCCACAGCAGCAACCGACCGGCTGATATCATAGACCAGATCCACCAGGTGCGTACAGCCTGATGAAAACCCGAGATCTTTGGCAATCTCCTTCTTGTTCAGACCGGTTAGATTCTTGCCCACAAGCTTTGGCAACAGTTCCGAGTTCTCAAAGCAGACCCTGTCCGGTGCCCGCAGATAATTGCCCGTCGATTCCCTTATGGTACCATCAGAATCCGCTTCAACGTTCACCGTCAGTTCATGGAACGAATCCACAAAGTTTGCGTTGATCAGCAGACGGTTCTCAGAGCCGTGGAGAATGTTGGTGGATTTTACGCGATTATATAACGAGTTGTCACGAACGTCATCACCGATATAGTCCATCCACGGTTGAGCAACCCGATCAAGGTTGGAAAAGTAGCGGCAGCTGTCCTTAAGGGTTTCGTTCCAGTAATCATCGTATTCTTTGGCCGAAACGTAACCTCTCTCCTGGTAGACAAAGGTTTCGGCCTGCATAAGCCCCCTGACACACTCGGCTAAGAGTTCCCGGGCCAGCCCTCCCCCCCTTTCACCTACCTGTTCCTGCAAGATGGGCCCGATATGCATAAACGCCTCACTGCCTTTGAGCCCCAGCAACTCACTGCCGCCATTAAGAGCCTTAGCCGGTGACCGGTATACATCCCACCGGGCCTCCTTTATGTTAAAACTTGATACCTCAACTCGCAGCAGGCCTGTTGCCTCGATGTCAGTACTCAGGTACACACACTGCGACCATAGTTCATCATTTCGGCGAAGAACCGTGGTAAAGTAGTTGGCATGGTATATACACTGCAACCTAAAAACACCTCCCAGTATAACCACATAGTAAGGACTTATCCTGCATTTTTCATTATGTTTCTTTTCCGGTCCATCATTCCCCTCCTATTCGATCACGGATTTGTAAATCCGGTGGAGATCATCCGGCTCTCAATTACTGTCTGATGCCGCCGACTTCTGCCGCACTGTGCGAATTATCCGGACAAGGGTTAGAATAAGGGTATAAGTTCCGCAAGGTAAAAAGGAAAGGATGCGATCTGATGTCGGTTATGATATGTCCGCAGGTATACCAGGTTGGAGGAGACAACCTGTCCCACCCGCACGATTGCTGTGTTTATTTAGTGGAAGCAGAGAATGAACTGGCCCTGATCGATACCGGAGCAGGCAAGGGGACCGGTCAAATACTGAAAAATATTGAAAGCTGCGGTTTCTCTCCCGGCGATGTTCGCTATATACTCGTTACCCACGGGCACATAGATCATATCGGAGGACTGAAGGAACTGCAGGAAAAGACCGGTGCCACGGTTGTGGCCCACGAATTGGAGCTGGATGCCGTAGAAAATGGCAATCCCCGTCTGACCGCCGCCTCCTGGTATGGAGTGAAGTACAAGCCGGTAAAAGTAAACCGGGTAATCAAAGAGGACAGTGAAAGCCTCACCATGGGGAATACGGAATTCGTGTTCCTACATACCCCGGGGCACACTCCGGGCAGCCTTTCCATACTCTGCCGGTGTAATGGCTTGAAGGTACTGTTCGGGCAGGATATTCACGGTCCTTTCAATAAGGAATGGGGATCAAGCATCAAGGAATGGCGCAGTTCAATGCAGCGACTGCTCAGCCTTAACGCCGATATACTCTGTGAAGGTCATTTTGGCATATACCAGCCGGCTTCGTCTGTAAGACAGTATATTGAGTCATACTTACGGCAGTACAGGAGCTGAAGGCAAGAAGGAAGAACTTTATGTTCTCGAATACCTGCAGTGGTGCCGAAAGCAGTGCAATAATCTACACCCTATTGAAGCAGCTGGCTTGTAATACACAGATACAGAGTCAGCCGACGATCAGAAGCGGTATTTAAAATCAGGCAATACTACATATCTCTAAGTAGGGTAGCGATCCTCTTAATGTGCTTTCTTTCTTCATCGATCAGTTTTTCCAATAATCCGCCGGCCGTCTTGTTACCCGTGTTTTTTAGCTCCTGGAAAAACACAATGGAATCCTTTTCAAAACTTACGGCTATCCGGAGGATGTCTTTATCACTCTTAACCCCTTTTATTAAATCCTCCACTTCGGTTAACTTAAAAATGTGACTGTTAACCAGTGAGCGCACATAATCTTCGTACTCCCCGGGATAACTTTCATTGGGGCGAAAACTGTAATCATTAATACTTTCACCTAGTTTTCTGAAATACTCAGCATGTTTGGCTTCCTCTTGCGCCAAATAAGCTAATGCTTCTTTCAATTTGTCCCCTTCCGCCAGAGACAGGGCCTTTTCGTAAAACAGTTTACCCGACTCCTCCATTTGAACAGCTATTTCGATTATCTCTTCCCCACTAAACTTGATCAGACTCCAGCCCATTGTTTATTGCCTCCTTAATATACAATTGGTGTGTTATTAGATACTGCCAGTTAGATGATATGCGATCCAAGGCTATTTTATTGTGGGTCAGCCTTTGCCTATATAGGATTGATATTGATCGGCATCAAACCCCAGCAACAATTTCCGACCGTCAGTTAACAAAGGACGGGTTAAAATACGAGGGTTTGCAATAATAAGCTGATATACCTCTGCTTCATTCAGGGCGTTTAAATCGGGTTTGACATGCTTATAGGCTTGACTCCGGGTGTTGATTAAGTCCTTCAGCGTCAGACCCGCTGTCTGAGCTATTCTCGTCAGTTCCGCTAAACTGGGGAGGTCTTTTAGTAAATCGTGATAGTTGAAATCCACCGCCGCATCTTGTAGCCAAGCCTTGGCCTTACGGCAGGTGGATCAGGAGTTTACGCAGTAGAACTCATATGATTTTTTCATCAGACCACTCCTCTTTCCAGGTCCGCTAATTAAATTTCATTCTATACCAACGTCCCAAAGCAATCAAGGCTGGAAAACATCAAGCAGAAAGTTGCAGTTTCCAGCCTTGGTATTCACTCAAATTGTTTGTTTCAATCAACATTTAGGCCACTGTGTGTGCTGGACATTATGGGTTAGCAGTAATAAAGATACCTCAAGGAACTATAGAGAGGGATTATTAATGCCTTCCCGAAAACCTGCTGTCTCAAGATAATGTCCGATGATCAGGTTAGTTTTATGGCATTGTTTGCGACCGTAAGTTTTATGAAGCATGCTTCATAAAACTTACGNNCGTAAGTTTTATGAAGCATGCTTCTTTTTGTAGATAACCTTTAGTATTGAGAGCGGCTACCTCACATATAAGGAGAGGACAAATTATAACTTGGGGTTATATTATATTTTATTTTCAAGGAATCAGAGTAAACGTCCTCGAAAATGTATTTAAATAGAGAATGAGGAATTATAATTGTTAGGTACGCTATTATTAGTCTG
>DCTH01000216.1 GCA_002329495.1 Syntrophothermus sp. UBA1445
TTAGTATGGTGTCCCCGAAATAGCGAAATAGCCGCCCCTCACCGCAGATATTCGACAGCATCAATAATTATTTGCAATTGACTGCCTACCACACCTGTAATATGCTCATTACAGAACGCCATAATATTTCATTACAGGGAGTGTGAACCATGTTTGATTATCTGATGACACCGGAACAACTGGCCTTGCGGGATGAGGCCCGGGAGATGGCCAAGTGGGTACCCCGCCAGTACATCCTCGACATGGACGCGGACCGGATCAAGTTTCCCAAGGAGTTCCTGCAGGAGTGTGGCCGCCGCAACCTCCTGGGGCTGCGGCTCCCCAAGAAATACGGAGGACGGGGCCTGGGGTGGGTCGAGGATACCCTGGTGGCCGAGGAGATCTGCGTACCCGGTTACGCCTTCGGGTGTGTCTGGGGGGTCGGAGCGGATATCGTCTGTGATGCCATCTGCAACTTTGGATCGGAGGAACTCAAAGAGAAGTACGTGGTACCCCTGCTCAAGGGAGAGAAGTTTGCCGCCGAATGCCTGACCGAACCCCGCGGCGGCTCCGACTTCTTTGGTGCCACCACTACCGCGGTCGAAGATGGCGACTATTACATACTGAACGGACAAAAACGCTTTATCGTCGGCGGGGAAGGGGCTGATTTCTTCCTGGTTTACGCCAAAACCGCTCCCGAGGCTCCCGCGCACAAATCCATGACCTGCTTCATAGTTGACCGCGATGCCGGGGTCAAGGCTGAGTATCTGTATGGACTCATGGGCTGCCGGGGAGGAGGCACCGCCCGCCTGGTGTTTGAGGATGTCCGAGTGCCCAAATCCAACATTCTGGGCCAGGTCAATGGTGCCACTGAGGTATTCTATCCCATGATGATCCCCGAACGACTGGGAACGGCCGCGATGACCATCGGCGCGGTACGGCCAGCCCTGGAAGTGGCCACTGACTACACCTCCAAGCGCAAGGCATTCGGCACCAAGATCAAGAACTTCCAAGGAGTCAGCTTCAAAATCGCCGATGCGGTGACCAAACTCGATACCTGTCGGGCCATGATCTACTGTACCGCCCGGGCCATCGACGCCGGGGTTCATCCCAACCGCGCCCGCCGCATGGTATCCGAGTCCAAGAAATTCGTCACCGAGCAGTGCTGGGATGTGGTGAACCTGTGCATGCAGGTCATGGGTGGAATAGGCTACACCGACGTTTATCCCATCGAGAAGATCCTGCGCGATATGAGGCTGTCCATGATCTGGGTCGGTTCCAACGAGATCATGAGCCTCATCACCCAGCTTGAGTGGTATAAGGAAAGACAGAACGAGCTCAAAGCCAATACCAAACGGGACAGCGAATTCGACTGTGTCAATGCCTTCGCCGACGACGAAAAGATTTTCGAGTAAGGAGCAGATTCAAGGACACTCACAACTGAGCAAGCACCATACCAGGACACAGGCATGTATGTCGCACTGAATACGACATGTATTATTCCTGTGATTAGTCAGAATCATTCAATGGCAGGCTTCAACTGTAGGGTAAGACGATGCGTTGCCCGAGGCGGCGCATCGTCACCCTAAACGCTGCGAATCTGATTTAAAGTGGCGATGCGAAAGCATCCCGTAAAAACTGGGAGGTGTTTGTATTGAATAAGCCCTGGCTTAAACACTATGACCTGGGAGTACCGGAGAGCTACGATTATCAGATTGTCCCCCTCAATTACCTGCTGGAGGAATCCACCAGACGCAATCCCTACAAAACCGCAATGATATATAGCGACAACACCATAACCTATCAAGAACTCAACCGTATGGCCGACAGTTTCGCGGTATCCTTGACAAAACTCGGGATAAAAAAAGGCGACCGCGTAATGTTGAGCTTACCCAACATCCCGCCCACCGTCATCGCCTATTATGGGGTTCTGAAAATGGGGGGCATCATAGTCAACAGCAATCCCCTGTACTCGGAGCATGAGCTGGAGGTCATGCTTAACGACTCCGGCGCGGTAGTCGTGGTAACCTTCGATATGGTCTACCCGAAGTTTGCGGGCCTGATGTCAAAAACCTCGCTGGAAAAGATTATTGTTGCCCCCTTCGGCAATTTTGTGCCCCCTTCGCCTGACGTCATTCTGTTCCGCGACCTGCTTNNGAATGATGTGGCGGTCCTGCAGTACACCGGAGGCACCACGGGAATACCGAAAGGGGTAATGCTTACTCACTTTAACCTGATTGCCAATGCCACCCAGATTAACGGTTTTGCCCGGGCCACCGCCGACGATATTTTCTTCTCCGCCATACCGTTCTTCCATGTCTATGGGATGACCACTTCCATGAATATTCCTATTATGAATGGCGCCACTTTCGTTCCATACCCCTTTCCCCGGGATTTTGAAGGGATGATCAAAGCTATAGCCAAATACCGTCCGACCCTCTTCTTTGCCGTGCCTACCATGTATGCATCCATCAACAGTTTTCCTGGTGTGGAACAGTATGACCTGACCTCCATCCGTCTCTGCGTCAGCGGTGGTGCACCATTGCCCGATAATGTTCGGGATACATTTGAAAGGCTGACCGGCTGTAAGATGCGTGAGGCCTTGGGGATGACCGAGGCGACTACCGGCTGCAGCTGCAGTCCCTGTGTCGGCATGAGAAAGGAAGGAGTCGGTATCCCCTTCCCCGATGAGCTGATGGCTACCATTGATGCCAATGGCAATTTCCTGCCTCCGGGCGAACCCGGCGAACTGGTTATAAAGGGCCCCAACGTGATGAAGGGTTACTGGAACAACGAGGAGGCAACCCGCCATGCCTTCGTCGGCGATGGCACCTGGGTCCGGACCGGGGATGTGGTTCAGATGGACGAGGACGGGTATTTCAAGGTGGTTGACCGGTTAAAGGATATGATCATCACCAGTGGAAATAACGTTTTCTCATTGGAAGTGGAAAACGTCATATACATGAATGACAAGGTCCTGGAGGCGGCCGTGATCGGCGTGCCTGACCCGGTAAAGGGTGAGGTCGTCAAGGCTTTTGTGGCCCCCAAAGAAGACCAGACTATTACCGCTCAGGAGATTATCGACCTGTGTAAAGAAAAACTGGCACCCTACAAGGTCCCCAAAGAAG
>DCTH01000057.1:0-2581 GCA_002329495.1 Syntrophothermus sp. UBA1445
GTAGGATTGGAATTATAACTGCCGAATTTTAACAATTGGCCGCAAAGGTAAATAATGACATTCATTTGTCACTAACGCGGGCTAACCTAAAAACAGGCCGACCGAACAAAGAGAGGAGGAATAGAATGGACGACAAGTACATCACCCCGGTACTGCGGAGCGACAAAAGCCCGTACGACGATTCCAAACTGCTGGGCGAACAATTGCTGGCGGCGGATGATGGTCGCCCGGTTTTCGCTCAAGCCTGGGCCGAAAGCGGGTACACCTATTTGACCTACTTCTTCATTCGTCAAGGACTTGAGTCGTGCAGTAAAGATGATCTCTTTCAATACCTGGTGGAGCAGGGTTTCAAATTGACCAAAGAAATGCGTTATTCCGCCCATACCTTCACCGACCAGGCAGGCAACGAGTGCTGGAACTTCACCATTACCATCGGGGAGTCAGGCGAATGAGCGAAGGTGGACCGGCCACGCGTTAGATGAAAGGAGAATGCACGATGAAGGATGTCATTACAATAGAAGGGGGTGCCGTCACCGGCCGCATCACCTATTTGCGGGCCAACCAGATTACTGTTGAAATCACCTGTCCTTATCAAGGAGTCGCCAGCGGCCGGCATATCGCTCATTATTCTATGAGACCAGGGCGCGACTACTATGAGGAAATGACGGACGAAGGTCTAAGAATCACTGAGTATGGTAACGAAACAGCCAAACGGACCCTGCAGGAGATTTATGATGCCTGCCACTACATAGAATCCAACCTGGCCTCTCTGAAACCGGAATGCAGCCGGCGCTGGCAGGAGGTCCTGGCAAGTCATGCGGGTGAAGACTTTCTGGATAAGGAGGCCTTTACTCAAGAGAAAAAGCGGATCAAGGCCGCATGGAAAGCCGGCGATTTCGACCAGCAGCAGTATGCACTAAAGATTCAAAAGCTCCACCAGCGCCTCCGCCGGTACGAAAAAATGATTTCCGAGGCCGAGAGTGCTATCGGTGATATTCTGTACTCAAGGGCCAATATCGCCGGGATTGACCTGGTTTCGCAGCTGATTTACAAATACGAACTCCATCAGCCATAAGGCGTTGCGGCAACGCAACAAACGTCCGGTATATGTGATTCCTCCCAATTATGCAAACTGCTCCCGCTGGTCCCTACGCCACCGCGCTCCATGGGGGTTAAAAGCACAAATAAGGTAGTGAATAGAGGCTCTCAGTTCCTACGTCGCTAACTGCGCCACCCAGGGATATTTCATCCGACTGCTAACAAACATATCAGTCTATACTCAACACATCAACCATGAACCCTCGACAAATATTCAACTCGTCTTCGGATAATGGAATCTCGAAACTGCGACCATAGAAGGTTCTCGAATTCGAACCAATACCAATTTGAAACGGTCCCTTGTTAAAATAATCAACCGCTTCGGCGGCTCGCACTAACGAATCCTTGATCACTACTCGGATTGCTTCACTGTTCTTATCCCTATAAGGGATTATCTTAACTATTGTGTTGCCACCCGGTCCCATAAAACTATCAGAGCCTTCATATTCGTGCAATGTTATTGTATTCTGATTGCGATCGTCCCCATAAGCTTCCGCAGCAGCATCAAGAATTAACTGCTGAAGTGTACTCCGAACTCCCGTCATAGCATGGGAAAACTCTTTCCAGTTGATAGTTCTAAGTACAGTCGCAGTCGCGCCAGTTGGGCTAGTTGGTTTGGGGTCAGGAAGCACGTTCTTTCTGGTGTTCACGAAGATACCATCGGGGGGAAGGACTTTTTCAAGGTCGGCAAATGTTAAAAACCCGAATCGGTCTTTTTCAGTCGACCAGATATCGTGACCCTGATCATCGAATAAAACAGGTAGAGGTAGATGTTTGGATTCAACGCTCCCGAAATTCATTCCAGGCAGGTCATTAGTCAAGGCCACGAAATAAAAGTCTTTGCAGTTTGCTTGCATTTTCCGGCAGGTTGAGACTATGTATTGGTTTTTGAGAATTCGAGGAACCGGCTGCTTACTATCGGTGCTTAACCTGGCATAAGCTTGTGACGCATTCTTACCCTCTTCTATAATTCCTTGTTGGGACCCCTTTCTGATTAGTGCCTGGACAAATCGGTGCTTCAGTGTGAGCTGGGCGTTTATACGGCTGTTGATGCCAGGGATAAATGAACCCGCTAGAGGAACGGCACTGTCTTCATAGGTCACAGTTTTGGCCTCGAAAAATACTACATTTTTGAAATCATTCTTACAGTAACAGATGGCAATTAGATCGGGATTGCCGAATTGTCCAAATGATGGTTCAATCCAGAAATCAACCCGTTCAAGGGTCTCCAACCATGTAAAACTCTTTCCGTCACCAAGTATCACAGACCCGAGAACCTTCTTAATCAAATCCAGGTTATCTTTGATTTCCAGGATAACAGCATAAACCAGACCTCTTTCCCCATACAGCATTAAACCCATTCATTCATCTCCCAACCGATAATGACCCAGAACTATGGGGAGCCGCAATTCTCACACCGACATCTCGTTCCCCGTGCTTATCCTTTTACTAGCGCTGCCAAGATACAATAATGGATGGGCGG
>DCTH01000057.1:2628-4093 GCA_002329495.1 Syntrophothermus sp. UBA1445
ATAATCCTGCCTGCAATCCACAATATAGTCAACATATACCATTGACCTCTGACTCGATACAGGTTTGACAGACTTTCATTTCGGTTCACCGGGACGGTAAGATAAGATTGTGAAGAATGATCAGGAGGGATTACATATGACGCCTGATTACCTGCGATTGGATCAACAGCCTTTGTTGGCGCAATATCTCTTGTTCCCCCTCCGGGATTTGACTCCGCCGCCAGCAGGGGCCTTTGACCTGCTGGTTTCGGTGGAGCCTGGCTCAGACGTGCAAGTCGCGGTTCGCTTCTACCTGGGGCAACCAGACTGGCCGGCTTTGCTCTACTTTCACGGCAATGGAGAAGTCGCCGCTGACTACGATTATTTCTGTAAGGCGTACCACGCCTGCCAGATCAACCTGGTGGTGGCGGACTATCGAGGCTATGGCATGAGCAGCGGTCAGCCAACCTTTAATAATCTGGCTCAAGACGCCCACGTGGTCTACCGGGCCGTACAGGACGAGTTATTGCAGCGCAACTGTTCTCCAGTCATAGGGGTGATGGGACGTTCCCTGGGAAGCCTGCCGGCCCTGGAACTGGCAGCCCACTATCAGGGAGAATTGAAGTGGCTGATTATCGAAAGCGGTTTTGCCAGCGTCACCCGTTTGATCAGCCGGTGGGGATTTCCCCTTGACGTTTCCGGGCTGTCTTTGCTGGAAAAACAGTGCCTGGCAATGATTGAGACCATTACTCTCCCCAGTCTGATTATACATGGCGAAGAGGACAGCCTGGTTTTCCCTGAAGAGGGGCGTTTGGTATACGACACCCTTGGCAGCCGCCAGAAATTCTGGCTTCCGATACCCGACGCTGACCATAACGATGTTATGATGGTCGACTCGCAGCTTTATTTCCAGGGAATTGAAGATTTCGTAACCCGAATCACTTAATGCTCTTTGGGCGGTGCCCCCATAATTAGACGGACTCAGTTTTTGTTATTCCAGCTGGCCGGTTACTTTCTGACCAAACAAAGATACCATTTAAATCCGTTGAAATAAATGATCAAATCCCAAGATCATTGTAAAATTATCTTGGAATGCGATTCCAGACCATTAAAATTATGATGCGGAAACCTAATACGTTATTTACCTGATTTGAGTGGGGAGTGCCTATTATGAACGTTCTGTACGTGGTTATAGGGGCGGGGATCTTTTTTGTAATAGCTTATTTCACTTATGGGGATTACCTGGACAGAAAGGTATTTCAACTGAACGATGAACGGGAAACACCGGCCGTCAGCATGGAAGATGGAGTGGATTATGTACCAGCCAAAAAAGGAATGCTGATGGGGCAGCACTTTTCAGCAGTGGCAGCGGCCGGACCGATTAATGGGCCCATCCTCGCCGGGGCCATGTTTGGTTGGGTTCCGGCACTCCTGTGGGTGGTGATCGGTTCAGTATTTATCGGCGGCATTCATGATATGGGTTCTC
>DCTH01000011.1:0-1070 GCA_002329495.1 Syntrophothermus sp. UBA1445
GGGAACCAGGTAATCCCTGGCACCTTCGGGGGCACTTTTGGTCAAAATGGGGGTTTCGATTTCCAGGAAGCCCCTTTGATCGAGGAAGTCCCGGAGCGATTTGATCACTCGATGACGGAGCATCATGTTATTCTTCATCTCCTGCCGTCGCAGGTCAAGATAGCGGTAACGGAGTCTTAATATCTCGTCAACCTCCACATTATCTTCCAGGTAAAAAGGTGGGGTTTTGGCGGTATTGAATAACTGCAGTTCCGAGGCATAAACCTCGATTTCACCCGTTATCAGATTGGGATTGACCGTACCTTCCGGTCTTTCCCTGACAACTCCCGCTATCCCTATGACATATTCATTACGAATCCTTGCTGCCATATCAAATGCGGATTGGCTGATTTCGGGGTTAAATACTACCTGTACCAGGCCTGACCGATCCCGCAGGTCGACAAATATCAGCCCTCCATGGTCACGGCGGGTGTCAACCCACCCGGTAAGTACCACCTGTTGTTCTGCCATACGGGGGGTTAGTTCCTGAATAGTATGAGTCCTTTTTAATGTTGCTTTCATAATTTCCTCCTTACGGTGTGACCAATTGGGACTTAATCGTGTCAATAATTTGACTTGAAGGGACCTCTTTTTGCTCTTTGTTCAGCATGTCGCGCAGAATACAAGAGTCTCTTTTGATTTCCTCTTCTCCGATAACCACCACAAATCGCGCCCCGCTTTTACCGGCATACTTCATTTGCGCCTTGAGACTTCTATCCATGTAGTCTTTATCTGCTTTTATACCTGACTGGCGGAGCCTATCCAGCAACAGGCAGGCATTGCTGTCATATTCCTTATCAGCGACGGCCACAAAAACCTCCATCACCGGGGGTATGCGCCATATCTCGGAATTCTGCTTCTGAGCGGCCATCAACAGTCGTTCCAAACCCATAGCAAAACCGATACCGGGGGTGGGCGGGCCACCACACTCTTCGATCAGGCCGTCATACCTCCCACCGCCTCCGACGGCCGCCTGAGCACCAAGGTCCGGTATTAACAGTTCGAAAGCCGTTTTGGTATAGTAATCGAGC
>DCTH01000011.1:1096-4783 GCA_002329495.1 Syntrophothermus sp. UBA1445
CAGTTTAGGGTGTTCCTTTACCACTTCCCGGCACCGGGAGGCTTTGCAGTCCAACACTCGCAGCGGATTCTTATTCAGCCTTTGCTGGCAGTCTTCACAGAGGTCCCCCGCAAAGGGAGTCAGATACTGCAATAGCCTTTCACGGTATAAGGGTCTGCAATCAGGACAACCTACCGTATTCAAGTGCAGTTCCCCATTTTTTATACCCATCTTCTCAACTATCCGCACCAGAATGGCGATTACTTCGGCATCGACATCGGGATCCTGACTGCCGAAAACCTCCAGTCCAAACTGGTGAAACTGCCGATATCGGCCGGCCTGAGGACGATCATACCTGAACATGGGCCCCATGTAATACCACTTTGTAGGTTGGGCCTGGTTATAGATCTTATGCTCGATGAAAGCCCGTGCACAGGGGGCGGTACCTTCCGGCCTCAGGGTCAGGCTGCGGTTACCGCGGTCCTCAAAGGTATACATCTCTTTCTGGACAATATCGGTGGAATCTCCAACTCCACGTTCAAAAAGCTCGGTATGTTCAAAGATTGGCAATCGCACCTCTGAATATCCATAAAGCTCGGCGATTTGGCGAAGGTTAGCCTCGATGATATGCCAATAATAAGATTCGTTCGGCAGTATATCATGGGTCCCTCTAGGTCCCGATAAATCCATTTCTGGTTCCTCCAGTTCAATAGTACAGGGCATTACGTTAAAAAAACGCTAAATTTTATTCTAGGACAAGGCTCGAAGCTTGTCAACTTGGGCGTTTATCAGCCCTTCCACCTTGTTTATGTAGGTGGCAGGATCCTTCGGATGATAAAGGGTAGTAAGGGTCCAATTATTTGGGTTTACAAACTTACTGGCAGCACCTCCGCCCAATCCGATAATGGTCTGTCGCTCCTCTATAATCCTGATATTGTATTTGCTGAAGGAGCCCGGCCTAGCGTAGCCGATGTTTTCCTGGTTGCCCCTCATGTACTTTTGACGGTAAAGATAGTAGGGAAGATATCCGGCCTTGACCATTATCTCATCGGTATTCCCGACCATCTGGCCAATGGGATCCTGATTTACATCCACCTCCTGCATCTGCCAGGTGGAACCACGCTTGCGGGAAAGATGATGAACGGTGATGCTTTCCGGACCCAATCGCAGCACTTCTCGCAGGCTTTGTTCGAACTCGGTACGGCCCTCTTCCGGCAAACCAACTATTAGATCCATGTTGATGTGTTTAAAACCGGTGTGCCGCACCATTGCAAATGCATCTCTGATCATCTGCGCATCATGCTGCCTGCCGATTCGAATCAGGGTCTTGTCGTTCATGGTCTGGGGGTTGACGCATATGCGATTGACTCCCCCGTTTATAAGCAGGTTCAGGATCTCGGGTTTGAGGGTATCAGGACGACCCGCTTCCACGGTAAACTCTGTTGTTTCCGGCCCCAGTATGCCGCCCTGCAGGGAGTCCAGCAACTTATCCCAGAGAGGTGCATCCAGAACCGTGGGGGTACCCCCACCAATATACAGGTTATCCACTACCAGGTTAAGCTCCTTAAGTGCCTGACCGGTTTGACGTACTTCGTAGATCAGGGCCTGAAAAAACTCGGACAACCCGGGCCGGTGCTGTAACGGGTAGCCGGGAAATGAGCAGTAATAACATCGACTGGGGCAAAAGGGAATACCGATGTAGACCCCAATGAATCTTACGGCCTCCTCCCGGTTAGGGAGATAGGGGCGGTTCCGCAGGGCCACATCAATAAGCAGTTCGGCCTTTTCCGGCATCACCAGGTATTTGTCTTCCAGTTCCCTTTGTATCATCTGCCGGGAAAAACCGCGGTCAAGGTAACGGTGGACCAGTTTGGTCGGCCTTACCCCGGTAAGGATGCCATAAGGGCTGGGAACTTNNGCTCAACAGGCGGTAGGTAAAACACCGTATCTCTCTTTTCATCTCCACCGGATCGCCGGCAGTAATCCGGTCCTGCTTCCCGGTATTCAGCATACCCTGGAGTTCACCTGTCAGGTCCAGAAATCCAGGGCCCTCGACCACTCTAATATTGACCTGCAGGTCATTACCAGTGCCTTCATAGGTGACCTGGGAGCGGGGGAAAAAAAGCCGTAAAATTTCGTGAAGCCCACCATCATATCCTTCGGTTACGTTCAAACCAATCAGCATGTGTCCACCACCAGGCATTATCGAGTCCTTCCCTTTTCCAGATTGTTTCCTTTGCAATCCAAATGGATTCAATCGTCTCGGCAGAAGCAGTATTCGATGTCCTGCGACTTTGTCTCCCGATGCTTTTTCTATTCTATAATCATTCCCCCTTTCCAACCAGTAGTACATTCATAAGAAATGAAGCAACCTCTCTCCCGGGCCAGGGACGAGAGGTTTATCTTCCCGCGTTAGACTGCTTAACAGCTGCCTTTATAACCGATCAATTTCTTCCTGGGAATACATTTTAATATTCCTTTCGGTAAATAGCTCTACAACTTTTGTACTGTCCGAGAATCGTAAAACCAACAAGGCATCACCGTTCACACTGTAGTTAAATGAATAGATATATTCAATTGAAGCATCCGTCTCTTCAATTACCGCCAAAACCTTATCCAATGCGCCCGGTTGATTGGGCACGCCGACACATATTACACTAGTTTTCTTAACCATAAAGCCCGCGTTTTTCAGACAATTTAACGCCTTGTCAATACAGGCCTCCCTGACGATCAGCCGAACAATACCAAAATTAGAGGTATCCGCGATAGAAAGAGCCATAATGTCAATTCCGTTTTCTGCCAGCAATTTGGTCATTTCTCTTAAAGCTCCCCGGACGTTTTCCAGATACACAGAAATTTGCGTAATAAACATACTTATGCCCCCTTTTAAATGTTTCTTTTGTCCAGAATTCTCTTTGCTTTTCCTTCAGATCTCGGAATGGATTTTGGGGGTACCAATTTTATTTTCGCACTAATTCCAACCACTGATTTAATACTTTCTTGAATTCCGTCTCTAAGTTTTTCTATCTCAGCTACCGTATCAGAGAACATTTCATCTGTAAGTTCCACTTGGACTTCTAGTCTATCCGTTGACTTCAGTCGATCGACAACCAGCATATAATGCGGAGAAACCCCATCCAAACCGACTAACACAGATTCAATCTGACTGGGGAATACATTAACCCCCCGTATAACAAGCATATCATCGGTACGCCCGGTAATTCTCTTCATCCGAACATTTTTACGTCCGCATTCGCATGGAGAGGCATCCAATCTGCAAATATCACGGGTTCTATAGCGAAGCATAGGCATTCCAGTTCTCGTAATGGTTGTAATTACGAGTTCTCCTGACTCTCCGTATGGAAGTGGTTCTTCTGTTACCGGGTCTATTATCTCGACAACGAAATGATCTTCATTGACATGCATCCCTTGCTTCTCCAGGCATTCAAATGCCACGCCAGGCCCGCAGATTTCCGTTAACCCATATATATCACATGCATCTATGTCCAAGAGTTCTTCTAAATTCGCCCGCATCTCTTCCGACCATGGCTCAGCTCCGAAACAACCTGATTTTAATTGCAGTTCTTCCGGTTTGATTCCCATTTCTCGAAGGGTCTCTCCAAGGAACATTGCATACGAGGGCGTACAGCAAAGCATGGTTACCCCAAGTTCTTTCATCATCAAAATCTGCCGCTGGGTATTTCCACT
>DCTH01000182.1 GCA_002329495.1 Syntrophothermus sp. UBA1445
GCTCCTTCGAAAGGACTGCTCTTGATACCATAACGGTAACAGTATTTGGCCAGACTGCAATCGCCCAGCTTCTCACACGTCATACAATCAAGGGGATGGTTGGCAATCAGCAATTCCAATACGGTTTTTCTGGCTTCAACGACCGCCGGGGTTTCTGTTTTTACCACCATTCCCGAAGCTGCCTGGGTGACGCAGGACGCAACCAGATTGCGCATTCCTTCAATCTCCACCACACAAATGCGGCAAGCTCCGCAGGAGCTCAATTCCTTGTCATAGCAGAATCGCGGAATGTGTATTCCCGCCTGCTCGGCCGCATTCAAAACCGTAGTTCCGGATGACACCTCAACCTCCTTTCCATCAATAGTAAGCTTAATTAGGTCCACTAATCATCACTCCTATTCAAGAACTCATATTTTTCAGAGTCAATAGAACAAAAAAACCAGCTGATCGGCTGGAAGGTACTCACCCACACATGTCCCGCCCACCCGGATTAGATCATACGGGATGCGATNNGATTTATTGCTCCTTTCCAAGCGCGGGAGGCTAGCCCGTTTCCAGGTTAACCCATTGGCTCAGTACCTTAGCCTACGGCCTTAGGTACCCAAAGCTCGGAGTGTCATTACATGGCCAACATTGTTTATTGTTTTAGAATTGCATCACCTCTTTACAATTGATTATGTGTTTAGCCCTGGTGATTGGCTACCAGGTTCATACAGAAGTAAACCCGAATCCCCATTGGTTTATGATTGTATACCTGCCTGGCAGGTGGTTAACAATCCTTATGCCGGAAGATAGTTGCGACACTATTGAAAGAGAATTCTCTCACTATGGCTGTAAACGCTGAGTTGGCTCCCCCGGGCAAAACCTACCACGGTTATCCCGAGCTTTTCGGCCAACCGTACCGTATACATGGTAGGCGCCGATCTCGATAAGATAAGAGGCAACCTGGCCCGAGCTGCCTTGACAAAAATCTCTGAGGCTATCCGTCCACTTAAAACCAGACACTTGCCATCCGGGGCTAAGTTATTCAGAAACATATACCCCAAAACTCGATCAACCGCATTATGGCGGCCAATATCCTCAAAGCGCACCAGCATTCCAGAGCCGTTACGAGCCAGGGCCGCACTATGCACCCCTCCGGTCAAGTGAAAGGTAGCCGACTGCCGGTCCAATTCAGCGATCCACTGCAGCAGGTCATGAACATGAAACCGTTCCTCGTTACCCGGTGAGGTCGGAGGATTTGAAGCGGATATATTGTTTGTCCGGGAGGATTTCGGGGTTAACGTTTCCACCCATATGGAGCCGTCATCCTCATCGTGCCGGATGGATTTGATCTCTCCCGGTTCTTGAATCAAGCCCTGAGTGAATAAGTGCCCTATGCCTAGCTCCGTCCAGTTCCCTGGCGAGCAGGTAAGAACCGCTATCTGCTTTTCATCCAAATATACTTTCAGGGTTCTCTCCACCACAATTGAGGTCGAGGTTGATTGGACTGCACCATCCCGGTAAAGAATTATGTTATGGGGCTGGTAGATTTCAGATAATGCCATTTGTATAGATACCCCTTTCGTGGAGTATTGGTCACCAATCACCGACATCTCTTAAGCAGTTAATACGAGTCCGTTTTACACCAGGTAAAACATTAAAAGGGCGAGTCGTGAAAAAAAGACTCGCCCTTTACAGGTGACTTGAATTCGGTTCTCCTTTCCACACTGGGAGGCGCACCCGTTTCCGGATACACCCTGTCGGCCCGAGAATCGTAGCAATCGCCTTAGATTAACAGGGGCTCGGAGAAAATGTTAAATTGTAAACCTGCTTTAATCTATTCGTTACTGAATAGCTACTTCCTGCTAACCCACCAAAAATTTTTTTGATTTTTCGAAATCGCATGCAGCTAAGGCTACTTCATTACCATGACTGAAGATGCTTTGACCAGTGCAGTTACGTTGTCTCCGACCTTTAGTCCCATGCCTTCGACCGAACCGCGGGTTATGGTAGCGACAATCTGGTGGGGACCTGAATCGATTACCACTTCCGCTGCCACTTCACCCAGCTTAATCTCCTTGATGACCCCCGGAAGTTTATTCCGGCCACTGATATCCATGTTATCACCCCTGTAATTATTTTGTTGTTAGTATTGCCATTGCAGGGTAAATTTAGGCATCAAATACTTCCGAAAGCTGGGGATGACATTTCACGGATTTAATAATTGCCTATGCTGTTAAACTCGGGTTTTGGTAAAATGAGTTTGGGTTAATAACCAGTATTCGGTATTGTATTGTACCACACCTGAGCAGACACTCACTTATGAGGGTTATAGTTTCAGTATTTGCTGCCATTAAAGGCTAAGACACAGACATTTAGAGGAAGGGAGCCGTTTGTTTTATGTTATCAAGACTTAGGAAAACCGGTCTTATTATGTTATTAACGCTGGGTCTGACCCTGACCGGTGGCGCTGTTTTCGGTCAGGATTATGGTGTCCTTGTTAATGGTACCCCTTTAAAGGTGCCTTCATCATTCCTGGTCAATGACAACGGGCGCCTGCTGGTTCCCGGGGACGATCTGGCTACAGCGTTGGATGCTCGATTTTATGCGCAGCCAAACGGGGAACTGCTGGTAGAGAAAGCCGGACAGACTCTGACTTTTACGGCTTCATCGCTGCGTCAGAATGAAAAACCGGTCACCCTGAATGTGGCTCCCCAATACATAGAGGGCAGATGGCTCATTCCCTTGCGGGCAACTGCGGAGTCACTGGATTGCGCGGTGGAATGGAATTCGTTTACTAAGATGGCCCAGGTATGGGGCCCCACCGGGGATGTGGTGGCTTTGGATGTCTTGGGGATCAGTGATTTTCACGGGGCATTGGAGGAATCGGGCAAGGATCCCGGGTTTGCCAAACTGGGAGGATTCTTGCGCAACCAGCGGACCAGAAATCCGCAGGGTACTCTTATCCTGAGTGGGGGCGATATGTTTCAGGGGAGTCTGCTGTCCACGGTATCGCAGGGCCGTCCGGTGGTGGCAGCCATGAATGCTACCGGTTTCGATGCCATGGCCGTCGGCAATCA
>DCTH01000255.1 GCA_002329495.1 Syntrophothermus sp. UBA1445
CAGAAGCCAGGTGAAAATACCCCACCCCCCGTGCATGGCGCTGTTTGGTAAATCCTACTTCACACGTATATTCTTCTCAAAAAACAACCCCCTGGGTAAAGAGTCGGGACTCTTCCTCAGGGGGTTTAGCGGTTTAAATTTAGTTCAGGTGATTACCACCTAAGCTTTTTCCTAGTTCTGCTCTTCCAGTTCCTTCAACATCTCCGCCTTCAGGATCTTCTTCTCGATCTTGCCGAGAGTGGTGAGGGGGAAGGAGTCGCGAATCACCCACTGCCGCGGGATCTTGTAATCAGCCAGATAGTCCTTCAGGTATTCCTGGACCTCTTCTCCAACCACTGTCATACCCGGCTTGGGAACTATATAGCCCCGGCCAACTTCACCCATTAGTTTGTGGGGTACAGGAATTACCGCGCACATCAAGACCCCGGGATAACGGGAGATCTGTTCCTCGATCTCCGCCGGATACACATTGTATCCACCGGTAATATACATATCCGAAAGACGGCCCACCAGCCTCAGATCGTTGTTCTCGTCAAACAATCCTACGTCCCCCGAGTAGAACCAGCCATCGGCGTCCTTGCACTTGGCGGTAGCCTCAGGATTATTGAAGTACTCTTTGAAGACCGTGGGGCCGCGATAGGNNAACGCCGTTCCCCGCGGAACTTCCTGGCGGTTGGCGTCGACGATCTTCATTTCCCATTCTGGAGCACACTTGCCGACGCTCAAGTTGAGATTCTCTATGCTGGCACCCCGGTCGTTGTAGGTGCTGAGACCCGCCGTCTCCGTCATTCCCATGGGATTGCAGCAGTATGGTCCAAGTTCCATCATCTTGGTCAAAATATCTTTAGGAGCCGGTGCTCCGCCAATCATGCAGAAACGTACCGATGAAAGGTCGAAATCCTTGAAGTTGGGCTGAGCAAAATACATGGCCCACATGGTGGGAACTCCTGCCATCATCGGAACCTTGTACTTCTCCGCTGCCTTAAGCAGGACCTGAGGGTTGAACCCATCATAGAGGACCGGCGTACAACCAGCTATAATGGAGGTTGCGGCCCACTCGGTCGCACCGCTGACGTGATTGACCGGCGAACAGCAAAGAACATATTCCTTGGGCTGCATCCCATAAGGCAGATGGAACTCGTCCTTCTGGACCAACGACATGCAAATAACATTGCGATGAGTCAAAACAGCGCCTTTAGGTTGTCCGGTGGTTCCCGAGGTGTATACGATTATCAGACCATCGTTAGTATCGACCTGGGCTTCTCGTTCCTTCAGGGCGGCGTCAAACTCGGAATAGTCCCCTGCCAGGATCTCTTCAAACGAGATAGCATTGGGAAGCTCACAGGGACCTTCAGCAATCCAGACCTGGCCAACGCTAGGACAGTTCACCAATGCTTTCCCCAGTCTATCCTGGTATTTGACGTCCTCCAGTGAATATTGAGCCAGGACATGACTGGCCTGCGAATTGTTCAGTACATATTCCATTTCCGGGGCCGTATGACGTACGTTCATTCCAACAATTATGGCCCCGACCATTGAGGCAGCCATATAGAGGAAAAAGAATTCCGGGCGGCCAACCAGGACATAGCCAATCCGATCGCCCTTTTGCACACCTATCTTGAGCATATACTTGGCCAGCTGTTCAGACTTGTGTTCGAATTCCTTCCACGTAATGGGCTCCTCCCGATAAATGAGAGCCGGGTGATCAGGCATCTCCCGGGTCCATTTCCGGAGGTAATCCGAAAACAGCGGTAGAGCTCCTTCTAATCGGTTTTTCTTAGTCATTTTGATATTCGCGCCCCCTTCTGTTACTATGACTCTCCATGAACAACTACTAATTGCACTTCAATTTTTCTTTTCTCGTGTATCACCTCCCAGCTTAAATGCATTTGGTCCTTGGAATTTATCCCAATCCAAATCTTTAAATTCAGGTTCATTGTGCATTTACTATCGAGGGCTACTACACAAAGCGGGGGAAATTTCCGACTTTCTTCGTCTAGTTTCCTTTTTTAATACAGATTATGTTAGGTGCCTCAAGAAGCACAAAAACCGTCATTTGCGACGGGTTAACTCTCCAATTTTTATGATCATCATCGGATTCAACTCTTATTGTTTCAAGCAAAATACTCTTTATTATTTATCTTCTATGTAATTCTGCAAAATCCTCCATGTTTTCGAACTTTTCTTTATCTTTCGCGTAAGAGGTGGGTCGGGGTATTAAACATAACTGTGCAAACCAGGTAAGAGTACACTCACTCCAAACAGGGTGAAAAGTACCACCAGGAACCCCAAGACCGCCATCCAGGCGGTCTTGCGTCCTTTCCACTCGCGGGTGTGGCGGGCATGAAGATAGATTGCGTAAACGATCCAGGTGACCAGGGACCAGGTTTCTTTAGGGTCCCAGCTCCACCATTTCCCCCAGGCCTCTTCGGCCCATACCGCCCCGGTAATAATGACAATATTAAGGAAAATAAAGCCGATAACCACAAGTTTATAAATGTTTTGATCGATAGTGTTACTGTCTTGCGATGTCGTCAAATATATGATGCCCAGACAGAAAGCCACTGCAAAAGCCCCATAAGCGATAATAGCAGTCCCTACATANNCAATTGCTCTGCAAGGCCGGCATCAGGGGGCGACCCCCAGTGGAAATGGTGCTGCTGATCGCCAGTAAGACCAGCAGTAATAACCCTACCACCAGATCAAGCAGAGGCGAAGATAGGGTTCTACGCAAGACCAGAGCGACGATCAATACAAATCCCACCAGTAAAAGGGTGAATTCATACAGGCTGGCAAAGGGAACACGGTTAACCGCCAGCGTTCTAAAGATCATGATACCCGCCAGGGAGAAGCAGGCCAGCCACATTAGGAGCGAACAGAATTTCCGCGCCAGTTCGTTGGGTTTCCAAAGGTTTAGGAGGCTGATCAATACTTCCAGTAAGAGCAATATATAGGTAAGGACCAGCAGATGCTTTTCCACCAATTAATCCACCTTTCGCGGTAAGAATAGCCGCCAGTAACGAGCGAAAAGGCTGAACAATAGAAGAATAAAACCGACGAAAACCAAATATACACCAGGATCAGATTTTATCTCCAGGCCGGAATAATAAGAATAACCTTCGAAACGAAGACGATACTGACCGAGCTCCGCCTGGCTCCCCACACTGATTACCGCCATATCTATCATTTGCCCATTTTGTACCAGGGCCAGCAACAGGTGGGGATTATTGGGCAGAGGTGTCTTGGATTCCAGGACTGTCACTGGGTCATAATCGGGAATAAAAATGGCCTTAAGATACCAGCCCTCCGCTATATTGAGCGGGTAGGCATCATGGTTTTTCACAACCAATGGTTTGCTTGTTCCACCACCCTGGTCGCTAAGCTTCAAGGCCCAACCCCAGGAGTGCTGGTAAATCTTCAAATTGCCCGCCCGCAAAGGCTGGTTTACAGATATCTCCTCGGTGTAATCCTGCCCTCGATAGTCCTTCAGATGCAATTGGCTGCGATACTGCCGCGGCTGATAGTCCGGATAATAATCAATGTTAAACTGCTGCAAGCTTAACTCTCCGGGTGCAAAGCCATAATCGGCCAGGTCGATTTTTTCTCCCTCGTTGATTTCCACCAGGACAGAATGAGCAGATCCCAATGACCAGGCCGCGCCAATTAATACGATTACAATCGCCAAATGAAAACCGAGCGATGCTGCCGTTTTAATACTTGTGATAGACCTTAAACGTCGGTAGCAACACGCGAAAAGGCTAAGGCATAGAAGTGCCAGGAGGATTTGGTACCACCAGGATTGATATAGCGTGTTGAGGGATATAAAAAGGATGGCTTGGCCGAGCCATACCCCATAGTGTCCAAGGTAAAACTCCGGTGTCTGCCCCTGAGGAATAAGAGTCCCGAGGGTGCTGATTACACCGATGATGATTAACAGATTAACGGCGGTTTTCATGGAAGCGAGCAGGCTGATTAACCCCGTCCACCCCGGCCGGCAGGTTTTTTTCATCAATATGTACTCCTCCAGCCCAACAGGACGGTTTTATCCTCTGGCTTCCCGCGCTTTGGCAATGGATTTATGTGCTTTGTCGATAGCGATATTGAGATTGTTCAGAGTCTCGGTAGGGTTATGGAACCCATAACCATTCGTTACCATGACGTAATCCAGATACCACTGAGCTTCCCGGTGTAAGGCCATCGCTTCCTGAAGTTTTGTTTTATCAACGGTGGGGGCTTCACGGGAAATCTTTAATTCGTTAATAGCCTCCACCATCGCCGCCCCGGCCAGGTCCTGACTCTGTTTGACCTGAGTCTGGATGGTTTGCACCC
>DCTH01000237.1 GCA_002329495.1 Syntrophothermus sp. UBA1445
AATGGTAACCGTTAGGGACCACTACCAGAACCTGAGCCTGGTCTTCCTCCATGCTCTCCCTGATAAGCAGCATAACCCGCTCGGGGATTTTGTTTTCTGTAACCAGGTCCTTCTCCAGTATGATCTGGGGGATAACCTGGGGATGACCATGATGTCGGATCGGAATCTGGACAACCTTGATTTCACCACGCTGGGCGCGGGCATAGATCTCCGGGGCTGGGGTAGGTGTCATGTAGATCAGTTTCCCCTGGGCCTTCTTCGCCCGGCGCAGGGCATTTATAAGTATGGGATTGGCCCGGTAGGGAAAGGCATCACTCTCGTCCAGGATCACCAGGTCGAAGTTGTGGTAGTATTTGAGCGCCTGGTGGGTCGAGGCCAGGACAATATCGCTGGGTTTCTGGTTGGAGCGGGACTTGCCATAGCGAACTGCCACACTAACCCCCGGGAAGGCTCTTTCCAGACGAAGGAAAAGGTCATCCAAAACATCGCGGCGCGGCACTCCGAACAGGACCCGTCCACCCCGTTTCAGGACCTCGCGCACCGCTCCAAAAACTGTCTCCGGACGCCCCGCGCCGCAAACTTCCCAGACCAGACACTCACTGACACTGTCTTTACGCACAAAACGGGCCAGGGCTTCGAACGCCTCATACTGCGCCTGGCTGAAGGAAATATCCAGGTTCAGCCGAATGCTGGAGACAAAGTTCTCCTCCGGCCTGAAGCGGGCAGGTGCGGCGTAAAGCGCTTCACAGGGCTTGGATTCACCCAGCATCAGGCATTCCTGGCAGTAGTAGCACTCCTTCTGGCCCTCGCTGCAGAAGATCTTGACTACTTTATACTGCTGGCCGCAACGGTTGCAGGCCATAGCACCGCTGGCCGCCCACTTGACACTGGGGACACGTACTACCTGGCCTTTCAGGGTCAGGAGGTGCAGGATCACCTCCAGATCATCTATCTCCAGCCCCCGCTCCTGAAGGATGCGCTGTATCTCTTTTAGAAACAGAATCTTGCCCTGGAGGATGAATTCGACGATGTCCTCGTACTGGTGCAGGGTGAAGTAGTCTATGTTTACCCCGCTGTGGTTAGCGAAGATAACCGGTTCATGTGCTATGTAATCGTCTCCGTATTTGGCCAGTTCCTTTTTTATCTGTTTGAACTTGTTTTGTAAAATCGATTTGGGATATTTTTTTGAATCTTTTAAGAAAGGGATCTTCAAGGACCGGTAAGGTTTGCCGTTACGCTCCTGCTGAGTGGAGAAGACGGTCAGCAGGTACTCGCTCAGGGCCAGAGGCAAGGGCGGCGAGATGAAGGCCATGCCCTCATAACCCTCGGTGTTTTGCAGGTAGGAGAGGTCAACTTGAGGATTAGCAGAAATACCGAGTCGGTATCTGCTTGGGTTCCAGGCCATATAAAGGACATACCGCCGACAAGGCATAGATCCCCCTCCCCCTTACCTATATTGTTATCCGGGTTACAGTAATTGTCAAACATTTTGCACATATTGCAGCATGGTGGCGATTGGGACTCTTCTTCCCAGTGCAGGGATTTACTGGCGGGGTGCGCCTTGGGGGAAAACGGAACTATGTTTCCGGCTCATTAGCCGGACAGTCCCTGGCGGCTGTCAGTCAAAATAAATGCGGACCAGTTCTGCGACCGGGGTTGGCAGCATCTCCCCTTCCCTGATTCCTGATTTACGCGCTCCTCCCTCCGGCATTTCCAGGACCGCCACTGCCTCCCGGACCCAAGGTGATACCCGCCAGGGAACGAGCCCTTCGATAACCTGTATCACCCGGCCCTCCGGGTCCAAGAAAACTACATCAATAGATTCCCGCATGAAAAAGGTGTGTACGGAAGAACAGGGGAATATCAGCAGGGCTGCTCCCGGCCGTGGATGTCTGCCCATCCAGCCCCAAAAACGGGACCAGAAACCTCGGGCCACCTCGATTTCCTTGATCTGATCCATTTTTTCTGCCATACTTGCCTCCTAAACCGGACCAAGTCGGGGACCGGCCTTTTCATCAGGTATTTCGCATCTTGTAGGACTAAGTTTGCCACTAACTCCTGTTGCTGATTCCGCGCAAGTTGGGGACGGTTCTTTACTTGCTTCCATCCAAGACAAGCAACGAAACCGTCCCCATTAATATCCTCCGATTTTTCCTTCCCGGCAAGCATCAGCACCATCAAACTTCAGCCAGGTTCCAGCCCGGCCAATAACTTCACCAATGCGATGCAAACGAAGGCACCGCTCGATTCCCAATCGGGTTACACCCCTTAACTGTTCTTTACGCAAATACTGCCCCAGTGTGGGCTCAATCTATCCGAAGGTTTTGATCATCTGAATGACCGCTGGGCCCAGCAGAATGATGAAGATGGCCGGGAAGATAAAGAATACCAGCGGTATCAGGATCTTGACCGGGGCCTTCTGGGCTTTTTCCTCTGCGCGCTGGCTGCGTTTTTCCCGGACCTGGTCCGCCTGCACCCGCAGAACATTGGCGATACTGACCCCCAGCTGATCGGCCTGCACCAGTGAGCTGATGAAGGTCGAGACATCATCTACCTCCACCCTTGCCGCCAGATCCTTCAGGGATTCGCGCCGCGGTTTGCCGAGTTTGATTTCATTGAGAGTCCGCTGGAACTCACTGGATAACGGTCCCTCGATCTTCTCTACCACCTTTTGCAGCGCGGCGTCGAATCCCAGGCCGGCTTCCACGCTGACACTCAGCATATCCAGTACATCCGGAAGGCTCTTCAATATCTTGTCACGGCGCTCATTTTTCCAGGCCTTCAGCAGCAGATCCGGCAGCAGGTAGCCAACGATGCCCAGAATAATAGCGGTGGTAACGTTAGCGATAAATATCCCGGTCAGGGCTAACCCACTCATAAAGCCGTATTTCAGAACCACCAGGCCCTCGGCATCCAGGCCATAGGGTTCACCGGCAGCGATCAATTTTTTCTGGTAGCTGAGCTTCCGCTCCGGTGAAGAGAGCCTCTTACCCAGATGCTGCAGCTTTTCCCACATAGGACGCAAAACCCGCTGGGAAAAGGGCTGGTTTAAATGTTCAGTTACCGGGTCCAGGCTTACCTCCTCAGTATACTCCTCCAGGCGCGCCATCACCACGGCCCGTTCTCCAAATGCCTGTCCCAGAACCGCTATGCCGACCGTGAACGATGCAGCAAATACCAAACCGGCCAGTAGCATTTCCATTTCCTCAGCTCCCTCCTGACCAATCTAATCAGAAATCGATTTTCACCATCTTGGATATTATGAAGGCCCCGATCAGTTCGGAGCCGAAGGCGGCGCCCAAAAGGATATAGCCCAGAGAACTGTCCAGCATGGCTGACATATAGTGGGGATTGATGATCAGTAGCAGGAAGAGCAGTCCTGCCGGCATGCAGCCTATGACCAGACCGCTGGTACGGCCTTGAGCGGTGAGGGTCTTGATTTGCCCTTTGATGCGCGCTCTTTCCCGAATGGTCCCGGCGATATTATCCAGGATCTGCGCCAGGTTGCCCCCGGCCTGCCGCTGGATCAGTACCGCGCTTATCACCATGTCCAGGTCGTCACTGCCTACTCTTTCCCCCATGTTCAAGAGGGCCTCCTCAGTGTTAGCCCCCAGGTTTATCTCCCGCAACGCCAGCCCGAACTCGGTGGATATGGGTGCCGGCAATTCCCGGCAAACAGTATCCATGGCCTGCTGGAAGCTGAACCCCGCCCGTAAAGCGTTGGCCATGACAGTCAGAGCATCCCCCAGTTGCTGGTTCAGCCGGTGCCGCCGACTATCGATGCGGCTCTGCAGGTAGAGCTTGGGGACCACGGCTCCCAGTATCAGCATCAAAACCGCCAGGGGCAGGTTAAAAGTCAAAACCCAGCATAACGGCGGAACCACCAGAGCCAGGCCTCCCCATATGGTGAGGTATTCCTCGCCTTTTAACGGAATCCCGGCCTGCAACAGGTCGTACTGCACCTTTTGGGTATAGGACCGGGATGCAAAGACGCGTGAGATCTTCTCCAGGATCTGTCTCAGGTTTATCCTCGTCTTTTCTTTTTCGTCTTCACCCTGGATATGGTTCTCTATGTAGCTGGACAGCCTCTCCTGGACCTGTTCCTCCCGGTTGACCTGGGCCCCTATCGCCAATATCAGCGACCCTACGGCCAAACAGACCAACAGGGTTAAGAGAAGTTCCATAGTACAACCTCCTTTCTAACCGGGGGGCCTTAACATGTCGGCAAGTTAGGGGACGGTTCTTTACTTGCGCGNNAGTAAAGAACCGTCCCCAACTTGTGCTTACATGTCAGGATCGAAGATATCTGCGGGCAGGCGGATGCCCTCGGCGGACAGTCGTTCCACCAGCCGGGGACGGATGCCGGTAGCCCGGTGTCTGCCGGCCACCTTGCCCTTGGAATCGATTCCGGTCTGGTCAAATACGAAAAGGTCCTGCAACACCACC
>DCTH01000100.1 GCA_002329495.1 Syntrophothermus sp. UBA1445
GACGGTTCTTTACTTGCGCGCTCTAGCGCGCAAGTAAAGAACCGTCCCCGACTTGCCCCATTGTACAACCGAACTCTTCCTACACGAATCCACAAATGGCCTAAAAAAACGGCCTTTTGCAAGGCCGTTATTTTACCTAATACTACTGCTCCATCTGTTTTGCTAAAAATCCGGCTGCGGTTTCGGCCAGTTTCGCTTCCAGTTCCCCCATTTTTGTCCCCGCATCCTTGGACATGATTATGACTGCTCCAATAGGATCTCCCTGCGAGATTATGGGAGCGATCACCTCAGCGGTCACTTTACAACCACCATCGGCTTCATTGACCGGGCATTGTTTGCAGTGGGGATGCTCTTTAAGATCGTTTATGACTGCTAATTTGCGGTCTTCCAGGGTTTTCTCCACCCCTGGACCAATGGCCTTGTTCAGGAATTCCTTCTTGGGTGCACCGGATACCGCTATGATGTTGTCCCGGTCCGCAATCAGGGCGATGTGTCCGATCGCCTCATGCAGAGAGTCCGCATATTCCTTGGCGAAATCTCCCAATTCCCCGATGGGAGAGTATTTCTTGAGAATGACCTCACCTTCGCGGTCGACAAAAATCTCAAGGGGGTCCCCTTCTCTGATGCGCAAGGTTCTCCTAATCTCTTTGGGGATTACCACACGCCCCAGGTCATCAATTCGCCTTACGATGCCTGTTGCTTTCACTAGGTCTATCCCTCCTTTTTTTCATTGTTATGGTTCCTTTTCTCACTGATAGTATATAACCCAGAATCCCCATTTATTCACTTTTTGACTGTTTGGTTCGCCACAAATATCATTGCCGTTGTTTGGGTTAAAATGCATAAACCGGCACGGAAAGGCAGACCCTATTTAAGGTAATTACAGAAGAGACTCATGGCTTATAAGCCCCTTATTACACTGTTCAGATCGGATGTATAAAAAGACTTATCCATAAGGTTGCCGCGTTCGTTAATTCTATGAACCTTTGGTTCTGAGAGATGGGTAACAACTCGATTAAATAGAGGCCATGGAATCGCTCCCCGAGTAAGATCAATACTTTAGATAGTATAAGGAAAGGTTTTCTAATGAGACGTAAATTTAGAAATCCTAGTAATCGGCAAATCCCTGCAATACCGGGAGAGAATACTGACAATACGCCCCCGGTGCCGGATATGATGAATTCAGGAGACATCAGCTTCAGCATATCCGATAACGAAAAAAGAATTCGGGAAGCCTTCGGTCACAGTTCCGACCTGGTCATCCGTAAGATCAAATTCGGAGCCTACTCCGATGTAGAAATATTACTGGTACATATCGATGGACTGGTCGATGATCAGATGGTCACTCATAGTATACTCAAGCCAATTGGCATTTTATCAGATTGGCCTTCTTTGGAAGAACCTTCTCCAATAAAAATCTACAACCAGTTAAAATGTCGCTTGATAGCCAAGGATGAACTTACCGAAGTGGGATTGATGGAAGATGTCCTGAGACAGGTCTGCTTCGGTAACTCGGCTATCATTGTAGACGGCCATAACCTGGCCCTGATAGCCGATGTCAAGGGATGGAGGCAAAGGAACATTGAATCGCCCACAACTGAACCAACTATTCGTGGTGCTAGGGAAGGGTTTGTCGAAACCACGCGTACCAATACCAGTATCATCCGCAGGCATATACACGATCCTCGGCTGCGCATTGAGGAGCGCACCATTGGATCCATAGGCCGAATGACCATTTCCGTTATATATATCGCGGGGGTAGCCAGAGATGATGTGATACAGGAGGTACGTTCCCGGATTGACCGCATCTCGATCGATAGTATTCAAAGTTCTGGAGTACTGGAAGAGTTCATCGAAGACGCCCCCTTCTCCCCGTTTCCGACCACTCTGCGCACCGAAAGAGTCGACCGGGTAGTGGGCGCACTGTTGGAAGGCCGAATAGCGATTCTCACGGAGGGAACCCCTTTTGCTCTTATTGTACCCTGCAACTTATTAATGTTCCTGGCAGTCCCTGATGACTACTTTGAACGGTTTCTGATTGGGAGTCTTCTACGGATACTGCGTTTAATACTCTTCTTTACCGCACTGCTGCTGCCGACCCTGTTTGTCGTCGCTATCACCTTTCACCAGGAGATGATACCCACAAACCTGGCGGTATCCATCGCCGCTCAGCGGGAAGGGGTTCCTTTTCCAGCCCTGGCCGAAGCCCTAATACTGGACCTGGCTTATGAAATCTTAAGAGAAGCCACAGTTCGAGCTCCCCTGGTATTTGGTCCGGCAGTCAGCATCCTGGGGGTTTTGTTTCTAGGCCAGGTTGCGGTTCAGGCCGGCTTAGTCTCCCCGTTTATGGTGATCACGATCTCAATAACTGCCATTGCGTCTTTGTCTAGCCCCATATTCAGCATGGGGATCAGTGTACGAATATTACGCTTCATCTTTTTAATTCTGGGGGGTATCCTGGGATTATACGGGGTGATCTGGGGAATTGCCGCTTTACTAATTCACCTGGCATCACTGCGCTCATTCGGCGTACCCTATGCTGAACCCTTTCTGCCTCTGGTTCCAACCGGTCTTGCAGACAGCGTGGTTAGAGCCCCCTGGTGGAGCAAGCTCAACCGTCCCCAATTGATAGCTGGTACTAATAAAACCAGACAAACAGCCGGACAGAGGCCTGAACCGCCCACGCCAGATGAGAATTCCGGCTTCAAAGGGGGTAACCCTAAGTGAATCTCCTGGAAAAAGGACGCATCTCAGCATACCAGTTTTTTGCCTTGCTGGTACTCACCCGTCTGGTCCCGGTCACCCTGATATGTCCTACCGTCACTATGGTAAACAATCCTGCTACTGCGTGGGTAAACGATATCATCGGTTCCCTGATAGCTATACCCATGGTGTGGTTGATAGTTCGCCTGGGATTAAAATACCCGGGCAAAACAATTATTGGTTATTCCAAAGAACTGCTGGGCCCAATTGGCGGCATACTGGCGGGGTCTTTAATCCTTTGGTTTTATTTTATGATCGCGGCCTCCGTTCTCCGCGCACTGGGTGAAACCGTGGTCACAGGCCTGCTGGTGGAAACTCCGATCCTGGTATTTTTAGTCTCAGCCACATTCCTGATCACCAACTCGGCTCGCAACGGAATGGAACTTAACTCACGAATAGCGGGGATTATGATGCCCATGCTAATTTTTCTTTTGCTTTTCGTTGTGGCCTCCACCTACAACCTCATGGAGCCTAGCTATCTTCGCCCCTTTTTCTTTGCCCAGGGTCTTGGGGAACTGATCTGGCCATCGGCAAGTGTTCTCTCCTTCTATACGGAATTTTTGGTCATAGGCATGCTGCTTCCTTACATCGATACCCCCCGATTAGCTTTGCCTTTATCGATAGGTGCCATAATAATGATTAATCTGATGCTTCTCATGCAGTGCTTTGGCATGGCCTCGGTTTTCGGCCCGCTGCTCAATTCCACTACATTTCCAGCTTTTGCTATGGCACGGATGGTAAGTCTGGGCGATTTCTTCGAGCGGATTGAGTCGTTGATTACAGTGGTATGGATTTTCGGTGCCGGAATCAAAGTCTGCCTGTTCCTTTGGGCAACAGCGGTTGGTTTAGCCCAGCTCCTGAACCTGAAAGACTTCCGTTCGCTGGTCTACCCCCTCGGCGCCTTAATGGTCGCGATCAGTATTGTATCCTATGAGAGCCTGATCGGCCTGATAAATGTTCTAACCGGATCGATGATAGTATTCTCTATCAGCTTCCTAATAGTGATCCTGTTAGCTTTATACATTGTGCCAATGATAAAAGAATACTTCAGGGATGGGACTTCAAATGCGGGTCAGGGCTAAAGT
>DCTH01000067.1 GCA_002329495.1 Syntrophothermus sp. UBA1445
TTAACCGTCTGGATGAGGATACCATTAGGCAACGGATTGAGACTATTTCTGAGGTAGCGGTCGACGTTTTGCGGGTGATTGAACTGGATGATATTCAGGAACTGAAACACGAAGCTCCCGGTGAAAAGACCTCCAAGAATTTTAGAACACCGGAAATTGTTTCCTCAACGGAGAGGCCTTCTGATGAGGGTATCAGGAGTCACAAGGTCAAACAGACGGTCAGGGTTGATATCGAAAGGCTCGACAATCTCATGAACCTGGTTGGTGAGCTGGTTATAAGCAAGGGTCAACTGGAACAGATTGGTCTGACCCAGCACCACGCGGACCTGAATGATGTAATTGAACAGTTGGAACGGATAACCAACGATTTGCAGAATGTGGTCATGAATGTCCGTATGGTCCCAATTGAACAGGTATTTAACCGTTTTNNGTAATGAAAGTGCGCATGGTACCGATTGAACAGGTATTTAACCGTTTTCCCAGGATGGTCCGCGATTTGGCCAAGGAATTGGGAAAAGACATTGAATTCATTATTGAAGGCAAGGAAACGGAACTGGACCGTACGGTAATTGATGAGATCGGTGACCCGCTGGTCCACCTGCTGCGCAATGCCGTTGACCACGGTATTGAGTACCCTCAGATCCGCAGGCAAAAAGGCAAGCCTCCCACTGGCTTGGTCCGGTTGGTAGCACGTCATGAGGGGAATAACGTGTTCATTGAGGTGACCGACGACGGCAGTGGACTTAACCTTGATTCCATCCGTGCCAAGGCGGTTGAAAAGGGTCTGGCATCATCGCAGGAGGTCAGTGGTATGACACCCGGCCAGGTGACTGACCTGTTATTCCGGTCCGGGTTCAGCACTGCACAGAATGTGACTGATGTATCCGGCCGTGGTGTAGGGCTGGATGTAGTCAAAAACAAGATTGAGAGTCTGAATGGAGAAATCCTGGTTGATACCGAATTAGGGCAGGGAACAACCTTCAAGATCAGGTTACCGCTTACACTGGCCATTATCCAGGCCTTATTAGTTAAGGTGGGTAACGAAACCTTTGCTATCCCCCTCTCCTCGGTTGATGAAACCACCATGATATCAAAATCAGACCTGAAAATGGTGCAGACCCAGGAGGTTGTGGTCCTGAGAGGGAAGGTCCTGCCGCTGGTGAATGCGCGACGTCTCCTAGAAACCCAGGATCCAGATATTAACGAGGAAGTTATGTACGTGGTTGTGGTACGTAAGGGGGACAAGCAACTGGGTATTATCGTGGACTCTTTGATAGGTCAGCAGGAGATAGTAATCAAATCCCTGGGTAAGTTACTGACCGGTATTCCAGGAGTGGCCGGGGCAACCATTCTTGGAGACGGGGCTGTTTCTTTGATTCTGGATGTAGGCACACTGGTTTAAGGGGGAGGATTCAGCAGTGAAAGAGATTCAGGTGGTTGCTTTTACCATTGGCTCCCAGGAGTATGGTGTCGACATACTGTCGGTTCAGGAGATCATCAAGGTCCTGACCATAACCAGGGTACCCCGGGCCGGAAGGTATATTGAAGGAGTAATTAACCTGCGCGGAAATGTCATCCCCGTTTTCAATCTTCATAAACGTTTTGGAGTCTCCCCTGCCGATGATAAAGAAGAAGCCAGGATAATTGTGTTTCAGTTGGAGGATACCAGGGCCGGGATAATTGTGGATGGAGTTTCCGAAGTTATCCGGATTAATGGAGATGCCATTGAGGACGCCGGCAAAGTATATCAGAGTCTGCAGGCCGACTTCATTCAAGGGGTAGGCAAGGTTGAAGGTCGGCTCCTGTTGCTGCTTAACGCCAAGAAGCTCTTGGGACTAGATTAATAAAGGTGGGATGGGTACTTTGATTGAAGACTTCAGGGACCTTTCAGGCATTCAACTAGATGCCCTCAAGGAAATTGGCAATATCGGTGCGGGAAATGCTGCAACCGCACTGGCCGTTATGACTCAGGACCGCATTGATATGAGCGTTCCCCAGGTGGGGATAATGCCTTTTGATAAGGTTGCTGAGCTGGTAGGGGGACCAGATATACCGGTAGTAGGAGTCTATTTTCAGGTTACAGGATCTGCCAACAGCAATATCTTGTTTATCCTCTCTATTGAAAAGGCGGTCCTACTGGCCGAATTGTTGATGGGACTTCCGCCAAGTCACGGAAATAGCCTGGGGGACATGGAGATGTCAGCCGTGGCGGAGGCCGGTAACATTATTTCCGGTACCTATCTCAATGCCCTGGCAATGTTTACCCAGATGACCCTGATTCCATCAGTCCCGGCAGTTGGTGTCGATATGGCCGGAGCACTTCTGGACGGGGTATTGGCGCGGTATGGAGAGATCGGCGACTATGTACTGGTTTTGGAGAACATGTTTAAAAAAGGCGATTTGGACGTGATCGGTCACCTGTTTTTGATACCTGAACCTGGGGCTTTAGACAGTATATTGACAGCACTTGGGGTGAACTATTGATATGTCAAATCTGCTGCAAGTGGGAATGGCTGATCTCAAAGCGGTGCGAACACCTGATAGACTGATGACGGCCGGCCTGGGTTCATGCATCGGTATCTGCCTTTTAGACAGGATAGCCAAAGTGGGGGGAATGGCCCACATCATGCTGCCGTCAAGTCAACAGGCGCGCAGTAATCAGAACCGGGCCAAATTTGCGGATACTGCCGTAGAGGACCTAATCGTGGAGATGGAAAGAATGGGAGCCTCTCCCAAACGGCTGACGGCCAAGATTGCTGGAGGCTCACAGATGTTCAATATTGGCAGCAGCGAAATCATGAAGATTGGGGAAAGAAACGCCCGCGCAGTTGTTGAGGTTCTGGGTCAAAAGGGTATTAGAATTCTGGCTCAGGATACCGGAGGGAATTATGGGAGGACCATTATATTTGACTCGGATACCGGGGAACTGCTGATCAGAACCATAGGGCAGGGGGAGAGAATTATTTGATGAAACCTGACCTGGCACAGCTCTGGCAGAGGTACAAGGAAGATGATGATCCGGCCGCCAGAGAGGAGTTGGTCATCCATTACAGCTACCTGGTCAAGTATATGGCCAATCGTTTAGCGATTAATCTTCCGCCTTTTGTTGAAGTGGACGAACTCATCTCCTGTGGAATTGAAGGCCTGATCGAGGCGGCAGAGAAGTATGATTACGAGCGCCGGGTAAAGTTCGAAACCTATGCCATTGCCCGTATTAAAGGGGCGATGATTGATGGTTTGCGGGCCATGGATTGGGTTCCGGTATCGGTCCGGCAAAAAAGCAAGGAACTGGAGAAGGCCTTTAATGTGGTAGAAATGAGGCTGGGAAGAAATGCGACCGATCAGGAGGTTGCACAGGAACTGGGAATAACCATGCAACAGTATCAAACACTGCTGCGTGATGTAAGTTCGGCCACCGTACTCTACCTGGAGGATTTCCTCCCGGGGGAAGATGGTGGTCAGAATAAACGGATACTGGATTTCATAAAAGATGACCAGGCCGAAGACGCGCTGAACGCGGTGGAATTAACTGACACCAAACGATTGCTGACTGATGCCATTAGCAGACTGCCGGAAAAAGAGAAGCTGGTTTTGCAGTTATATTATTACGAAGGGCTGAATCTTAAGGAAATTGGTGCGGTAATGGGCCTTTCCGAGTCACGGATTTCTCAATTGCATTCCAAATCCATTCTCAGGCTCAGAGGTCGCCTGAGCCGGCGTAAGAGTCAATTGATTTAGACAGGAGGTGGGTAAATGGCGAGCAATCAGGGCAGTAATGACGGTTACGCCAAAGTGCATATAACAGACGACGGCATGGCAGCCTACCTTACTGTTTATGGCCCCAAAGATGGCGGACGCAGTGTTACTTTGCAGGGACTCATTGCGAAGTTAAAGGAAGCCGGGGTGGTTGAGGGCATTGATTTCGGGAATGTGGCCGAATGCCTGAAGGATGAGAACTGGAACCGGCCTCAGCTGGTAGCCAGGGGAACTGCCCCCCGGGATGGGATAGACGGGCGATTGGAGTACCGGTTCATCAGACCTAACCAAAAGGCCAAACCGGTCGAACTTGAAGACGGCAGGGTTGATTTCCGGAATTTGAACCTGTTTATCAGTGTTTCTCAGGGAGAGTTACTGGTACTCAGGGCCCCTCCAGTACCTGGAGTACCTGGAATAACGGTCACCGGCAGGACCATCAAGCCCAGGGGCGTACTGAACTACCCTCTCCCCCGCGGTAAGAATACGGTGGCCAATGACGATGAAACTGAATTATATGCTGCCGTCGATGGACATGTGAGGATAGTGGATGGAAAGGTTACTGTCCATACGGTTCTTGAGATACCGAGTAGCGTAGACTACTCCACTGGCAATATCGATTATATTGGCAATGTCAAAATACGAGGCAACATAACTGCCGGGTTTACGGTCAAAGCCGGAGGCGATATCGAGGTCAGCGGAGTCATTGAAGGGGCGACCGTGATCGCGAAAGGTAATATCGTGGTGAAGAACGGGATTGCCGGCGGCCATAAAGGGATGATTCAGGCTGGGGGCAGCCTTTTTGCCCGGTTTGTGGAAAATGCTCGGGTGGAGGTAGCCGGGGATGTTATCATCTCCGAGGCCATAATCCAGTCAACGGTTAACGCTAACAACTGTATTCGGGTTGAAGGCCGTAAAGGGGTTATTGTGGGAGGAGTCCTGCAGGCTGGAGAAGAGATCACCGCCCGGGTCATTGGCTCAGCCCTGTCACCTCAGACTATCCTGGAGGTTGGACTTAACCCACAATTGAGGGAAGAGCGTAAAGTAATCTACCAGGAGTACCAGGAAAAGAAGAAGACCTTCGACAACATCAACCAGTACCTGCAGACCTATCAGAAGGCCTCTATTTCTCCGGAGAACCTCCCCACAAAAAGGAGGATTGCCCTGGCGAAAATGCTCTCTGATTACAAGACCTTGAAAAAGGAACTGCAGGATCTGGTATCCCGTAAACAGGAGATTGATGATGAACTGGATCGTTTACAGGCTGGCCGGATCAGGGTTATGGATACGGTTTACCCGGGAGTGCAGATTGTTATAGGTCAGGCGCAGTATAACATCAACGATCCAGTTAAGTATGCCCTGTTCACTTTAAAAGATGGTGATATCAGGATCGAACCTCTTCGTTGAATATGGGGGACAGCGTATCATGAGTCTGAAAATACCCGAACTACAGGTTATGCTCCCGCGGGCCAGTGAAGTATCGCGCGCTCAGCAGGTACAACTGCAGGAGAATGTTCAACGCCAGCAGGAACTGGCATCACAGATGGCTCATCAGACGCAGAAGGCTGAAGCTTCGGTTAACAAGTCCCCGGCAGGTGAGGAGGCATTAATTCGCGACCAACAGGAGCGCGAAAAAAAACAGGAGAGTGAAAAGCCAAAAGCAGGAAAGGATACGGATAAAGAGAATAAAGGAGAAAAAAACAAATCCCCATCGAAGGGTGATCATAAAATCGACATTCTGGTCTGAGAGGTAACTATGCAATTAATCTGGTCTATGCTACTAATGGCGGTGATATTGATAGCCACGGCCGTTTACAGCATACATAGCCGTCAAAAGGTCACCGAGGATTTCACCACCGAGATGAAAGACTTAATAGAGGAAGCGGCTTTGCTCAAGCAGGACCTGGAGGCGATGATGGAAAACACCCTCCTGGTATCTGATGAGATGATAAAAAGCCTGGATATGCGGCTTAATCAGTTGGAAGAACTGACGGTTTCTCAGTCGAGAAGAGCAGCTTTCAAAAAACCCCCCAGCATTCCCGAAAGACAGAGTAAAAGAACCCTGCCTTATAAAATTGAGGAATGGANNAAAATTGAGGAATTGCGTCGCGCTCACCCGAGCATTGTGGTCCCTCGGCTGTACAATGATGGTTACTCCATACCAGAAATTGCTGAGTTGCTGGACCGGGGACAGGGTGAGGTGCGTTTAATCCTGGACATCCAAAAAAGAAGAGAAATTTCCAGTTGACCTTAAGTTGCAGCCCTTTATATGGTATGGTATACTAACCGATGGGAAAAATTACGCACGCACTTGACCCTGAGAAGGGTGCTTTTTTTGGTCTTCACAGGGGATGAGGGTTGCGGTGGACTAACAATGGAGGTGTATTAATTAGTGGCAGTAGTTACCATGAAACAGTTGTTGGAGGCCGGGGTTCACTTTGGACACCAGACCCGGAGATGGAATCCCAAGATGGCGCCCTATATATATATGGAGCGCAACGGCATTTACATCATTGACCTGCAACAGACTGTTAAGAAGTTTGAAGAGGCGTATGAGTTCATCAAGAGTATTACCGCTGAAGGTAAGAGTCTGCTGTTTGTCGGTACCAAAAAACAGGCTCAGGAGACAGTTCGGGATGAGGCCGCAAAATGTGGCATGTTCTATGTTAACCAGCGTTGGCTGGGCNNGCTGGGCGGTATGCTGACCAATTATAAAACTATTAAGAAAAGGGTATACCGTTTAAAAGAACTGGAAAAAATGGAGCAAGACGGCGCCTTTGACGTCCTGACCAAAAAAGAAGTGGCCCGTTTGCGGGGTGAGAAGGAGAAACTGGAACGGTTTCTGGCAGGTATTAAGGATATGGATGGACTACCAGGAGCCCTGTTTGTGGTTGATCCCCGAAAAGAACGGATTGCCGTTTCTGAGGCCCGGAAGTTAGGCATACCAGTGGTAGCCATCGTGGATACCAACTGTGATCCCGATGAGATTGACTATGTAATCCCGGGCAACGATGACGCAATACGGGCGGTAAAACTTATGTGTTCACGGATTGCTGACGCAGTTCTGGAAGGAAAACAAGGGGAGCAGACTACCGAGTAAGTGCCTGTAACGGGGTGAACGAGGTTTGATGTGGCAGTCCTCGTCACCCCTTTTTTGAATGAATTTAGGAGGTTAAGATAAATGATTACAGCTGGCATGGTAAAAGAGTTACGTGAAAGAACCGGCGTAGGAATGATGGATTGCAAGAACGCTCTGGTCGAGACCGGGGGAGACATGGAAAAAGCGATCGAGGTATTGCGTACCAAAGGTCTGGCCCAGGCGGCCAAAAAAGCGTCTCGGGTCGCCAGTGAAGGTCTGGTTTCCTCATATATTCATATGGGAGGACGTATAGGCGTTCTGCTGGAAGTAAACTGTGAAACTGATTTTGTGGCCAAGACTGAAGAGTTTAAGTCTCTCTGTCATGACATAGCCATGCAGATCGCGGCATCCAAACCGGAATACGTTAGGCGTGAGGATGTTTCGCAGGATACCATTGAGTCAGAGAAACGCATCCTCAGGCAACAAGCCCTTAACGAGGGGAAACCCGAGAAAATCGTGGATAAAATGGTAGAAGGGCGTATCGAGAAGTATTACAAGGAGACCTGCTTGCTGGAACAGCCTTTTATTAAGGATACCGATAAGACCATTCAGGACCTGCTCAATGACAAGATACTGAAATTAGGGGAGAATATTTCGGTCCGACGCTTTGTGAGGTATGAGGTAGGAGAAGGTCTGGCGAAGAGAGAACAGAACTTCGTTGATGAAGTAATGTCGCAAATTAAATAGCCCGGGACAGGAGGTACGGCCCATGGAAAGTCCCAAGTACAAGCGGATTGTCCTCAAACTGAGCGGGGAGGCCCTCGCCGGAGAGGGCGGTTATGGGATTAACCACCAGGTTTTGGTATCCATAGCCAGGCAGATCAAAGAAGTTGTAGCATTACAGGTGCAGGTGGCGGTAGTTGTTGGTGGCGGTAACATCTGGCGAGGTGTGGCTGGGAGTGCCCGGGGTATGGATAGGGCTACTGCAGATTATATGGGAATGCTGGCCACAGTTATCAATGCCCTCGCTCTGCAGGATGCTTTGGAAGACGTGGACGTACCAACCCGAGTCCAATCTGCTATTGAGATGCGACAGGTTGCTGAACCTTATATACGGCGTCGGGCCATCAGACACCTGGAAAAAGGCAGGGTGGTANNGGACGGGTTATTATTCTGGCGGCCGGCACGGGCAACCCGTATTTTTCAACCGATACCACCGCTGCTTTAAGAGCTGCCGAGATTGAGGCCCAGGTAATACTCATGGCCAAAAAAGTTGACGGCGTGTATGACAGTGACCCGATGCAGAACCCGGATGCTAACAAGTATAAAACCCTGGATTACATTGATGTAATAAACAAGGGGTTGGGAGTAATGGATTCGACCGCCGCATCACTCTGCATGGACAATAAGATTCCGATTATTGTCTTCAGTCTGATGGAGAATGGCAATATACTCAAAGCGGTCATGGATGGAGATATCGGAACCTATGTTGGGAGGTAGATCAAGATGGCCAAAGCCATAATCAAAGACATAACCGAACGTATGGAGAAGACTTTGGAACACCTGACCCGGGATTATGCAGGGTTGCGCGCCGGGCGAGCCAACCCGGCCATGCTGGACAAGATCATGGTCGATTACTACGGTTCCCCAACGCCGATCAACCAGCTGGGAAACATTGGTGTTCCTGAACCACGGTTGCTGGTCATACAACCATGGGACAAGACCTCTATCCCTGACATTGAGAAAGCAATAATGAAGTCGGACCTGGGGGTTAACCCGTCGAACGACGGTAACGTCATCAGGATCAGTATACCTTCTTTGACCGAAGACCGCCGTAAGGACCTGGTCAAGGTAGTGCGTAAAAGAGCTGAGGAGGCCAAAGTCGCAATCAGAAACATCAGACGGGAAGCCAATGACAGCCTAAAAGGCCTGGAAAAGGATGGCCAGATATCGGAAGATGAGTATAAAAAGAGGCTGGACGAGGTACAGAAGATTACCGACAATAACATCAAGAATATTGACAAACTCGCTGGCGGTAAAGAAAAGGATATTATGGAAGTTTAGATGCATAGGCGGGGAAAACCAGCGGAATTGTCATTATATATATGGCAAAAATACCATGAAAAGACTCCACTCACTGCAGATATCGTTGTATAATAACATAACATTCACTCCTTCAATGCCCCCGTATGGGGGTTTTACTTTGACAGGGGGACATTGTATATGAGCAAACCAGCCAAATCCCTCTACGGTGATAACCGGCTCCCCAAACATATAGCTATCATAATGGACGGGAATGGGAGATGGGCCAGCAAGCGCCTGATGCCGCGTCAGGTAGGCCATAAAGCGGGCATCGAAGCCCTCAGGCGGACTATTGAAACCATGATTGACCTTAAGATACCGGTACTTACGGTGTACGCCTTTTCCACGGAAAACTGGAAACGACCGGCGGATGAGGTTAATCACCTGATGAATCTATTATTGGATTATTTGACCAATGAGTTGGCCAACTTACACGAGAAGAATATCAAGCTTCGAATCTTGGGAGATCAACAGGCATTATCAGCAAGGATAAGAGAAGAACTGGCAATTGCCTGCCGGACTACAGCGAGCAATACTGGTCTGTTGCTGAATATTGCCCTGAACTACGGCGGCAGATCTGAGATCGTCAAAGCAACCCGCGAGATAGCTCAAAAGGTTAAAGAAGGGTATTTTGATATTGAAGACATAAATGAGACCACCTTCGAGGAACACCTTTACAGCCAGGGGGTTCCGGAGCCTGATTTGTTGATCAGGACGGCCGGAGAATTGAGAATCAGCAATTTCCTGCTCTGGCAGATAGCATATACTGAGATTTATGTTACCGATGTCCTGTGGCCGGACTTTGATCGCGAGGTAATTCTGGAGGCCATTGAAGACTACTTGAAGCGGGACCGCAAATTTGGCGCCACCAAATGATAACCNNTAACCAAATGACTCGTCCAGATTCAAATGGTAATTCGCGATTCGTACTGGAAAGGGGCGACTATGAAGGAAAGAATTCTGTCAGCGGCGGTGGGGATTCCGGTCATACTTTTGCTGGCGTGGCTGGGTGGTTATTTCTGGGCCACCCTAGTGGTATTGGCGGCGNNGTTAATCGGTCTCGGCGAGTTTTACCGGGGGATCACAGCCGGTGGGCACCGGCCAGCATGGTTAGTCGGGTGTCTGGTTTTGGTATGGGCCTTAACCATTAACTCCAGTAACTGGAGCAACGCTCTTCCAGTGGTTGCTATGATACTGTCAATTATATTCCTGGTTATTTTATACCCCCGTTACCATATAATTGATTTAGCGATAAGCTGGTTTGGAGCTTCATATGTGGGAATCCTGATGGGTTATATCTGGAAGCTAGCCACCTTGCCCAATCATTTCTGGGTTATCCTGTTCGCCTTGCTGCTTACCTGGGCTAGCGACAGTGGAGCATACTTTGTCGGCAAATCCTGGGGGAGACACAAGCTGGCACCTGAGTTAAGCCCCAATAAGACCTGGGAGGGTTTTATTGGCGGATTTTTGGCAACCATCTTAGTATCCATGGTTGGTTTCTGGATTATACCGGGATACAGCCCGTATCAGTACATTGGTATGGGAGTGGCTGTCGGATTGATCGCCCCGGTGGGGGATTTGTTTGCATCCGGTATTAAAAGAGGTTTTAACATCAAGGATTTTGGCCGGCTGATCCCGGGACATGGTGGGATACTTGACCGATTGGACAGCTTTATGTGTGTTGCGCCTCTGATTTACCTGCTAGTTGTTAAGTGGGGAGGCTAAATAGTGGATCCTGAACTGTTACGCTATGTAAAGGTATTGGTAAAATTTGCAGTAGGGGTATTGGCTCTCCTGGGCATCTACCTGCTGTTTCACTATGTATTTCCGATTCTGGGGGATGTGCTGGGATCACTCCCTCTGTACTTTATGCCGTTTATCCTGGCCGTATTGCTGGCCTTGCTGATTGAACCNNAAGTTTTATGGAGCGGCGATTAAAACTGAAACGTGGAATGGCTACTCTACTCAGCATGCTGCTGGTTTTGGGATCTCTTTCTATGATCCTGGTTTCACTGGTTTCACGGCTGATCAATGAACTGGTTGCCATTTACAAATCCCTGTCATTACGTTCGGGGGATCTGAGCCAGACGATCGCCGACAGTCTGGAGCAGGCCCAGATGTTTTATATGCGGCTTAACCTGCCGCCTGATGTGGAGAATTCTGTGCAGGCCAACCTTTACGGCTTGCTGACCCGTTTGGAGCATATTCTGAACTCTGTGCTCACTACCCTGATAGACCTGGTTGCCAGCCTTCCGGGTTATTTCATTTTCCTGCTTATTGCACTGATTGCCACCTACTTCATTGCCCGGGAGCGGCCTGAGATCAAGGAATGGTTCATAAAATCGCTTCCCGAATCCTGGGAAGGCAAGACCCGCCGGGTGGCTCGCGACCTGGTGACTGCTTTCCTGGGTTGGGTAAAAGCTTTGCTGATCCTGACTTCAATCACGGGCATTCTAACCATCGTGGGTTTATCAATGCTGGGGGTCAAGTATGCATTGACTATTGGACTCCTGACCGGCTTGTTTGATATTCTTCCGATTCTGGGACCGGGCACCATCTTTGTTTCCTGGATAATACTGTCTTTTGTGACGGGGAATAACGGTTTGGCGGTTGGCCTCCTCATTCTTTATGTAGTGATGATTACGGTAAGGTACATACTGGAACCCAGAATTCTGGGTGACAATATTGGGCTTCACCCACTGGTTACCCTGATCGCTCTTTATGTTGGTCTGAAAGTAGCCGGGGTGGCGGGAATAATATTGGGTCCCGCAGTAGTGGTAGTGTTCCTGGCCTGTCACCGTGCTGGTATATTTGATAAATGGTCGTGGAAAAAGGATTGATTGATTTGAAGCGGGTTGCGATAATTGGCTCTACCGGATCCATTGGGGTACAGGCCCTGGATGTAATCCGGCATAATCCGGACAAACTTAAGGTAGTAGCTCTTGCCGCCGGGAGCAATGCCAGACTCCTGGCGGAACAGGTGGCAGAGTTTAAAGCAGAGTATGCCGCCGTTTCTGATTCCGCTTCCTACCGGGAACTGAACCATCGCTGTGAATGCTGGACCGGACAGGGAATGGAGGCCATTGCCTTTTTGGCATCCCTGGAGGATGTCGACCTGGTACTGGTGGCGGTGAGCGGTGCCGCTGGGATCTACCCGACTTATAAAGCGGTGGCTGCCGGAAAGACAGTGGGACTGGCCAATAAAGAGAGCCTGGTTGCCGCGGGGGACCTGATCATGCCCCTGGCGGAGTCCACCGGATCCACTATCTTGCCGGTTGACAGCGAACACTCCGCAATATTCCAGTGTCTTCAGGGCGAGGAAAAGTGGGTCTCCCGTATCTGGCTGACAGCTTCCGGTGGGCCATTTCGGGAAATGGAGGCCAGCAGACTTGGGTTGGTTACCCCTGAGGAGGCCTTACGCCATCCGCGGTGGAATATGGGAAAAAAGATTACTATTGACTCCGCCACCTTGATGAACAAGGGTCTGGAGGTAATTGAAGCTCATCACCTGTTTGCAGTAAGCTATGATCAAATAACTGTGGTTATCCACCCCCAGAGTGTGGTACATTCACTGGTCGAGTTTGTGGATGGCTCCTTTCTGGGTCATCTGGGGGTTCCAGATATGAGGATACCCATCCAGTACGCGTTCAGCTATCCGGAAAGGTGGGGAGCCTCTGCGGAAAGATTAGACCTGCTCCATCTGGGTGCACTCGATTTTTCACCACCGGATATAAACAGGTTTCCAGCGTTAGAGTTGGCACTGGCGGCCGGACGCCAAAGTGGTACCATGCCGGCAGTTATGAACGCGGCCAACGAGATTGCTGTGGGGTGCTTTTTGGAGGGGGCCTTGGGGTTTACAGGTATTGTCAGTGCAGTGGAGAAGGTAATGGGGCATCATCAAACGATAAAAAACCCGGATCTTTCTGAGATTTTGGCTGCCGATGCCTGGGCCCGCGAAGCCTGCATCCGATTCATTAAGGAATGAGGTAGAAAGATATGATGATCATAACTGCACTTTTGGTGCTGGCAGTAATCATTCTGGTTCACGAATGGGGGCACTTTATTGCCTGCCGCAGTGCTGGGATTGAGGTTCAGGAATTCAGTATCGGTTTTGGCCCCAAACTCTTAAGTTATAAAGGTCGGGCTGACCAGTCAGACGAAGAGTTGGCCGGCAAGACCGAGTACTCTTTGCGCCTCTTTCCGATTGGAGGTTTTGTTCGTATGGCGGGGTCCGAGCCTGATGATCTGGACAATCCGGCCGGATTTAACCAGGCATCCCCTTGGCAGAGGATCAAGGTACTGGCAGCAGGGCCGTTAATGAATTTTGTTCTCGCCATTGTGATATTTATATTTGCGTTCACCGTGATCGGTATACCCCAGCCCGTCAACGTACCTGAATTGGGTGAGGTTGTGCCGGGTAAACCTGCCGCAAAAGCAGGTCTGCAACCGGGTGATCGGGTGATCAGTATTGACGGCCAGAAGGTGTCAACCTGGGATGAGATGGTGGGAATAATCCAGAAGACACCGGCGGGTAAGACTCTGGAACTGGTAATCAATAGAGAAGGTCAACCGCAAACAGTCACCGTTAAACCGGAGTATAACAAGTCGACCAAAACTTCGGTCCTGGGCGTAACTGCTACCCTCAGCTATGAAAAGATGGGGTTGTGGGAAGGTATCAAATTGGGTTTTATAAATACCTACACCACTACGATTTTGATGCTTCAGGGCCTGGTGCAGCTCATTACCGGTGCGGTATCTGCTGATAGCCTGGCAGGACCGGTCGGAATAACCCGGATGATTGGTGAGGCGGCTCAGGGTGGATTGATCTATCTCTTGAACTTTACCGCACTGCTGAGCATAAACCTGGGGGTAATAAACCTCCTGCCTTTCCCGGCTCTGGACGGCAGCCGCATAGTGTTTACCGGACTGGAACTGGTCAGAGGGCGACCGATTGAGGCGGAGCGGGAAAACTTCATTCACCTGATTGGTTTTGTAGTCCTCTTGGGACTCATCATTCTGATTACCTTTAACGACATCCTGAACATCGCAAAAGGTGGTTAAACTGATGCGCAGACCAACCCGGGAAATAAAGGTCGGGAGTGTTGCTGTGGGGGGTAACAACCCGGTGGCAGTACAGTCCATGACCAATACGGATACCCGGGATACTAAAAGAACCATAGAGCAGATTCGTAAACTGGCCGCAGCGGGGTGCGAAATAATAAGAGTGGCAGTCCCTGATGCTGAGGCAGCAGCGGCTCTGACCGAGATAAAGAAGAACATCCCTATTCCTATAATTGCTGATATTCACTTTGATTACCGCCTGGCTTTACAGTGCCTGCAGGCGGGTGTGGATGGACTCCGCATAAACCCGGGCAACATAGGTGCCCGTTGGAAGGTTGAGACGGTGGTAAGGGAGGCCCGGGAGCGGCAGGTGCCGATCAGGATCGGGGTCAATGCTGGGTCACTTGGGAGAGATATTCTCGGTGAATTCGGGGGGGCAACCCCGGAAGCCATGGTGGAGAGTGCTCTGCGGCAGATCAGAGTCCTGGAGGATATGGAATTTCAGCTGATCAAGGTCTCACTTAAGTCATCAAACGTCCTGGATACTGTACAGGCCTACCGATTACTTAGCTTAGCCGTCGACTACCCGCTTCATATTGGTATTACCGAAGCCGGAACCCTGGCACGGGGATTGATCAAGTCCGCCATGGGTATCGGCATGCTTCTGGTGGAGGGTATAGGCGACACCATCAGGGTGTCACTTACGGCTGACCCGCTCGAAGAGGTCTGGGCGGCCTATGAGATCCTGCGGGCAACCGAGCTGAGGGCCCGGGGGGTTGAACTTGTATCCTGCCCCACCTGCGGGCGCTGTGAGATAAACCTGCAGGAACTGGCCGAGGAGGTTGACCTTAAGCTGCGGGGAATCGAGCAGCCACTCAAGGTTGCAGTGATGGGCTGTGTGGTAAACGGCCCCGGGGAGGCCAGAGGTGCGGATGTTGGTATTGCCGGTGGTCGAGGCTTTGGTTTATTGTTTAAGAATGGACAAGTTACTGGGAAAGTGGAAAGCAGTAATATGGCTTCGGCATTGATTGATGCGGTACATGAAATAGTTAAGGAGGAGGGAACCCGTTGAAGACCACGCAACTTCTATTTCCAACCCTTAGGGAGGATCCCAGCGACACTGAGGTAATCAGCCACAAGCTGTTGATGCGGGCAGGAATGATACGCAAGACAGCGGGGGGTGTGTATACCTATCTACCTTTAGGGTTTAGGGTCTTGAAAAAAATCAATCAGATCGTTCGTGAGGAAATGGACCGGGCCGGTGGCCAGGAGGTGGGTCTGCCGATCGTTCAGCCTCGTGAGCTATGGGATCAGTCGGGACGCTGGCAACTTTACGGGGATGAGATGTTCAGGCTAAAGGACCGTCACCAGCGCGATTTTTGCCTGGGACCTACCCACGAGGAGGTTATCACGGCCCTGGTGGACGGTGAGGTTCACTCCTACCGTGATCTGCCCCTGCTCCTCTATCAGATACAGGACAAGTTTCGGGATGAGATCCGTCCCCGGTTCGGACTGATGCGCGGGCGGGAATTCATCATGAAAGACCTGTACTCTTTCGATGTTGATGAGGACGGGCTGGAGATCTCCTACCGCAAGATGTATTTTGCATACAGCGCTATATTCGAGAGGTTAGGACTGGACTTCCGGGTGGTAGAAGCAGACAGCGGAGCCATCGGGGGGAGCTCAAGCCACGAGTTCATGGTCCTGGCCGGCAGTGGGGAATCAGTCGTGGTCTACTGTGACCAGTGTCACTACGCCGCCAATGTGGAAAAAGCTGAAACCGTATTTAACCCTGTTGAACAACCGCCGGAATGTGCCCGGGCGGAAGTGGTGTTGACCCCTGGAATTAAGTCGGTTAAAGATGTGGTCGATTTTCTGGATGTAGCTGAAGCCAGGATAATCAAGACCCTGATATATATTGCTGACGAAGAGCCGTTTGCGGTCCTGATACGGGGAGACCGCGAGTTAAATGAGGTCAAACTGAAGAACTACCTTTCAGCTTCCGAGCTTTTTATGGCCCCCGAGGATATGGTGAAAGAGATCACCGGGGTGGCCATTGGTTCGGTAGGACCGGTGGGACTTAACATAAAGGTTCTGGCTGATTTGGAGGTTCAGGGAATGACTGATGCGGTCTGTGGTGCTAACCGTCCCGAGAGTCATCTGATCCATGTCTTACCTGGCCGGGATTTCACCCCTGATGCCTGCGTAGACCTGCGCGAGGCAACCGCAGGGGATCCCTGTCCTCATTGCCAGGGAGAACTGCAGGCAACCCGCGGTATTGAAGTAGGTCACATATTTAAACTGGGGACCAAGTACTCCAAGGCCATGGATGCCTGGTTCCTGGACGAGGATGGTATCAAACGGCACTATGTGATGGGTTGCTACGGAATTGGAATATCACGGGTAATGGCAGCAGCAATTGAACAGAAACATGATGAGAATGGCATAATCTGGCCCATGTCCATCGCTCCCTTCCAGGTGATCATCGTCCCGGTCAACCGGCGTGACGAAGAGCAGATGGGTTTTGCCGAGCATCTTTATGAGGAGTTGCAGGATGCCGGGGTTGAGGTTCTGCTGGATGATCGCGAAGAACGGGCAGGTGTGAAATTCAAGGATGCCGATCTGATTGGGATACCGCTACGGGTTACCATTGGCCCTAAATCATTAAAACAGGGTAAAGTGGAGATCAAGAAACGCTGGGAAGCTGAGAGTGAAATGATCGACCAAACGAGTATTAAGGAGCTGATACTGACTCTAACCGGTAAGAAGTAGCTTGAAGGGGGTTGGCAAGTATTGTCAGACCTTGAGATAATTCTAAAGCTGGCCTTGTCCTGTCTCCTGGGGGGCATGATTGGACTGGAGCGGGAGAGCGTTAACCGGCCAGCAGGCCTGCGCACCTACACCCTGGTTTGTATGGGCTCGGCCCTGGCAATGATAGTGTCTCTGGAAATGTATTACCAGTTTCATGCCACGGTAACCGCTGACCCGGGTCGGATTGCTGCTCAGGTTGTCAGTGGGATAGGTTTTATCGGTGCCGGGACCATTATTCGTGAGGGAGCTACTATCAGAGGCCTGACCACCGCAGCTGGGATCTGGGTTGTGGGATGTATTGGGCTGGCAATTGGTGCAGGATTGTATCTGCCTGCTATCGCGACCTCGATCCTGGTGTTGTTTATACTCATCTACTTCGTCAGGTTTGAGGAACGGATTACCGGCATGAGGGATTATCGGGCCTTTTCCTTAGTTATTGAGGATACACCGGGCCAGGTGGGTCGGGTCGGTTCAGCCGTGGGTGATCTAGGGGTTTCGATTAAGAACATTCATCTCTCACGGNNCCAGGGAAGGATGGAAGTCGAATTACTGGTTGCCTTACCACCCAACCTTGATCCCACGACGGTAATCAAAAAACTGTCGAGCGTAGACGGGGTCTATGATGTGGAACGAATTGACTAAGATCGGGTGGATGGCTGGAGGGCTGCATTGACTTTAGGAGAGCTGTGGGACAACCTGGGCTGTTCCGGGGAAAAAGACCTGGTGTCGGCCGTAATTCAAGAGGTCTCAGTTCTG
>DCTH01000059.1:0-237 GCA_002329495.1 Syntrophothermus sp. UBA1445
CGATTTCCTCAGTCAGCTGAATCACCTTGCTGGCGGTCTTGGGATCAAGAGCCGCGGTGTGTTCATCAAGGAGCAGCAGTTTGGGCTTGAGCCAGGTGGCCATCAAGAGGGTCAAAGCCTGGCGCTGTCCCCCGGACAAACCACCGATGACATTGTCCAGGCGATCCTCCAGATCCATATCCAGGCTCCTTACCCTTTCCCGAAACTCGTGGCGGCTGTTACTGTTTAACGCCAGGC
>DCTH01000059.1:251-2611 GCA_002329495.1 Syntrophothermus sp. UBA1445
ACCCCGGAACAACCCCCGGCGGGAGGCCAGGGCCAGATTTTCCGCGATACTCATGCCCGGCGCGGTTCCGCTGAAGGGATTTTGGAAGACCCGGCCGAGAAAACTGGCGCGCCGGTGTTCTCCCCAGTCGGTAATATCCACCCCATCCAGGATGATCTGCCCGAGGTCGAGGGGAAAGCTGCCGGCAACGGCATTGAGTAGCGTGGACTTGCCGGAACCGTTGGTCCCAAGCAGGACTACGAAACTCCCTTCCTCAACCGTGAGGCTGATCCCTTGAAGGGCTCGAACCTCATTAGGTGTACCCGGGTTAAAGGTCTTGTAAACGTCCGTAATCTTAAGCACTGGGCCGGCCCTCCGTTCTTTTGATTTTGTCCAGGAAACCCGGCAGGGCCAGGGCCAGGAGGACAAACACCGCCGTAATCAGTTTGAGATCATTGGGATTTAAGCCCCAGCGCAGGGCAATCGAAACCAACAGACGGAACACGATCGATCCGGAAACAGCAGCCACAATACTCATGGCCGTGCTGCGGATGCCGATTAACGCCTCACCAATAATCAGGCTGGCAATCCCCCAGACCATCATGCCGATCCCCATCTGCACGTCAGCAAACCCCTGGAATTGAGCCAACAGCGCCCCGGAAAGCGCGATTAGGGCGTTGGAAAGGCCCAGGCCCAAAATAAGCATGGTATTGGTGTCCTGTCCGAGCGCGCGGATCATCTGCGGGTTATCCCCGGTTGCCCGCATAGCGGTGCCGATATGGGTACGAAAGAACAGGTTAAGCAGCCAGGCGATCACCACAGCCACCAGGAATACCCCCAGGCAGGCCGCCAGGTCAAATGATGAAAGCTTCCAGCCCAGGATAATTGAATAGGCCTCCGGGCCGTACATCTTATCCACCAGTCTTTGTAGGGGTGTAAAAAGGGTTTCCGCATTCAGGAGGGAGACGTTGCTCTTCCCCATCACCCTCAGATTAATGGAATAGAGCGCGGTCATAACCAGGATACCGGAGAGCAGCTCGTGCACCTTCAAGCGGGTGTTAAGCAAACCGGTCGCCATTCCCGCCAGAAATCCACTCACAACCGCGACCAGGGTAGCCAGGAGTGGATTAACCCCGGTCACCAGTAGAATTGCGGCACTGGCTCCTCCCAGGGCAAACGAGCCCTCGGCGGTAATGTCAGCAAACTTGAAGACCCGCAGGCTGATGAATATCCCCAGGGCCAGAAAGGTCAGAACCAGTCCAATACTGATTGCGCCTACCAGAAGGCTCACGGTTCATTCCCCCCATCGGCTTGGACTTCCAGTAAATCACCAATCCAACAACTGCCCTGAAGCAGGCGGCTCTCCCCCAGGCCGACCAGTTCCCGGTCGTCATATATCAGATGCAGGAGGCCCAGGATGGGAGCGTTGGTAACCAGCTGCTGCACGGTCTCTTCCAATTGCAAACCTTCTTTTTTAAGCGGACGGTAGGGGAAGGCCACCGCATGCAGATGTGCCAGCCATTCCGAACCCGGCTTAAGGGGGCGCAGGAAGGTGGCCAGAGGGGCCTTGGTCTCCCGGCTGATAATCCCCACCATCAGGGTCAGACAGTTGGCAAAGGCCGGTTCTGTAGTAAATGAAAGGGTTTCCCTGACTTCCGGGAAACTGAAGAGGTTTGGTGCTGAAAGGGGTGAGGAGCGTAGAGCCGCCCCTACCAAACCCTTGCTTTCCGCCAGTATGATTACGGCCTTGCTGGGGGCCGGAGTCATTTCCGCCAGCTTCATTAATAGAGCGCTGAGAGGCCAGTCCTCGGTCCTTTCCGCTTCAAACCGCACCTGGTGGGAGGGTGATCCCTCACAGTACAGGGCATACAGGGCTTTGACCTCGGGAATCAACTGTCCGGTCAGCACACTGTAGTCAGGCTTGCCGCCTTTGTCAGTGGGGAGGTAGACAGCTGCCCCGCCCACCGCCAGGAATTCTCCAAATCGCTCCCGACAGTCATTAAAATCTCCGCCCATGGCCCCCAGTCCCAATCCCAGGGTGTGGGCCGGAAAAGTCAGATCCCGGATATCCGCTGCCGCAAACTCCGAAAGGGCCAGTTTACCGGGTTGTCCCCAAAGCATACAACGATACCCGGCCCCGGGGTTTAGTATTACCGTGACCAGGTTATTCCGCACTTCTGGCTCCGGGAGCGGAGTTCCAGGGGGAATTTCGTTTTGCGGCTCACCATCTGCGGTAATAGTAAGCAGCAATTGACTGAGGCCCGCCAGATCAAGAACCTTACGCACGTTCTCCGACGGCATCTGCAGGTCAAGGCCTCCCCCCAGTTCGCGCAACTGCTTATGAAATGTCAGCAAGACCCTAATACCAGCCGAACTGAGAA
>DCTH01000080.1 GCA_002329495.1 Syntrophothermus sp. UBA1445
CAGGATCAAACTCTCCATAAAATTCTTTCCTAGCTAAAAACTTTAGCTGTCATTTTCCGCTTGCCAAAATTACTTGGCTCTAGCACTTCGCTCTTTACCAAGAGCTTTTTATTAGCACTAGGTTCCACTGTTTAGTTTTCTAAGATCAGGTGCGCTTCCTACGCGCAAGATTTATCTTATCATGTCTGCCCTTGTCGTGTCAAGGGCTGTCTTGGATCTTTGGCTCTTTCTATTATATGCCCTTGGAGCCAAAGTTTACTGCGGCCTCATCGCCGCGAGAGTTATCTTATCATGCCCGTCCATCTAGAGTCAAGCCCTTTATCCCTTTTTTCGCTTTTATATTCATTAGGCAGGCTAAAATGCCCGGACAATTGCTGCATCGAGCCATTTAAAACCTGATGTTAATTACTTGGGCAGGATTTATTAATGTTCTTTCTTCCTTTTAATGCGCTCAACCTTGATGGCGCAGTCCGGGCAGACGGTCTGGCAAATGCCGCAACCCGTACACCCTTCCTTATCCTTCAGAAAAACGGTAGGAGTCCCGTAAACCCCCAGTTTGTCGGACCAGATGAGAACTCCAGTGGGACATTTTTCTTTACAAAGCCCACAACCCTTACAGAGCTCGGGGAACAGGTGAAAAATCGCCTTGTTGGCTTCTTCGGTCATTACATCGAACTTGCGCAAACCTTTTCCCCTCCTTTCAGCTTATTCTGAACCAAAGCCTGGCCGATCTCAATGGCTTTGAAATTCATTTCTCGAAGTTCGGGGTTCTTTTCAAATTTGTAGCCCAGCTTCCTTTCCAGTGCGGAACGAGCCGCCTGCACCGGGATCATATTGGTCAACTCCAAAATGGCTCCCATTATAATAACGTTGAAAACGCGGGTATTCAGTTCCCTGGATTTTTCAACCGCCGGCATATCCAGGGCCATCTTATACTGCGACGGCAGGTCCCCTTCTCCGACCTCGAAAGAAGAGTCATACACAAAAATCGTATCCGGACCCGAATATGTGTGAGTCCTGATCATGGCTCTCTGGCTAAGGGCCACTACCACATCGGCTTTATTGAACTTGGGCGCACCGATCCTGCGGTCGCTGACCTGCAGAAAGGCTATCGACACTCCGCCCCGTTGTTCCAGACCGAAGTTGGGAATATATATGGCCTGCAGTCCCTCATCATAAGCAGCTTCTGCCATAATCTCGGCCACTGACTGGACCCCCTGACCACCTTCGCCAGCCAGGGCCACCCTTACTAAGCCCATGCTAATCCTCCTTCCTGAATGGACTCTTCAGTTCACCCACCGGGTAAAAAGACCCCATCTCATCCTCTAACCAGCTCCAGGTCTGTTTCGCGTTGGTCCTCCAGTTGGTCGGACAGGTTGACAGTGCTTCAACAAAAGAAAAGCCGTTCCCTTCCATCTGGTTCTGGAGCGCCTTCTTAATAAACCCCTTCAGCTGCCGGTATTTGGCTACGGTTCCCCGGGCCACGTAAGCTCCATCACCCGTAATACTGCTGATCATCTCGGGTCCCATGGTGGGATTACCGGTTAACGCCGGATCACGTCCAAAGGGGGTGGTCTCGGTTTTCTGTCCCGGAAGGGTGGTTGGTGCCAACTGGCCGCCGGTCATGGCGTAGTTGGTATTGTTGGCCAGAATGAGGGTTACCTTCTCGTTCCTGATGGCTGAGTTTACCAGGTGCTGGGACCCGATGGAATATCCACCGCCATCACCCATATATCCGACACAGATCAGCTCCGGACGTGCCCGCTTCATCCCTACCATTACCGGGGTAGTACGCCCGTGATGGGTTTGGGTGCTGTCCATGGCGAAGAAGTTCCAGGATAACAATGAACACCCGATATCACACCCGTAAATCGTCTGGTTCTGAATCCCCAGTTCATCAACCGCCTCTCCCAAAGCTTTCAGTATTAAGGGATGACCACATCCCGGGCAGAACTTGTGTGGCTTGCTGGGCACATACCAGGTCTTTGGCATGACTGGTTGTGTCATATATGATCCCCCTTCCTTATTGAATCAGGCTTTTGACCTTGCTGATTATATCTGCATCAATGATCCCTACTCCTGGCATCAGCAGTGTCTCTATTGGCACGGTTTCCCCATATATTTCCTGCTTGAGCAGCCTCACCAACTGGCCGTATGCAGACTCCACCACCAGCATCTTTTTTACCCCTGATCTCAGGATTTCCCGAAGCTTCTGACTGGGGAACGGACGCAAGGTTATGGGCCGAAAGGCGCCAACCTTAATACCTTGTGACCGCAGGGCCATTACCGCATCGTCGGTAGAACGTGAGACCACACCATGGGATACCACCAAAATCTCGGCATCATCACACTCCCGGCACTCGTATTCCACCAGTTCAGGAATTATCCCGTCATACTCTGCCTGCACCTTCAGGACCACATCGTACAGTTCTTCTTCCAGGCTGTATATATTGCACAGGTGCTGCGGTTCGCGATCAATCCCAATCTGACCGGGCAGACCGACCATCGGACTGGGCTTGATTATCTCAAGATTTCTCGCTTCAGGATCATACATCTCCAGGGGTTCTCTCATCTTGGCCTGATAGCCATCACCGAGAACAAAGGTGGGAAACCTGTACTTCCAGGCGGTATTAAAAGCCTTAATTGTATAGTCATAAAGCTCCTGATGAGAGGCTGTCGAATACACGATGCGATGACCTTCACCATTGCCGCCATAAGTGGTTAAGGTGACCTCCTGCTGCGAATAAATAACGGTTCCGGAGGAGGGCCCACCTCGCTGCTGAATAATGGCCACGATTGGTAGCCGCATCGCCTCCGCCATGCTAAAGGGCTCCTGCATCAGGGTATTCCCCGGGCCAGCGGTTGCCGTAAACGCCTTCTTGCCGGCGATAATCGCCCCGCACACAGTAAAACCTGCCGAAATCTCATCCTCCGTCTGCAGGAACCCGCGATCGTACTTGGCTCCCAACCGGGTCCAGTAGTGCATGATCTCATTCTGCGGGGTAATCGGATAGCCAAACATGATATCTGCTTCCGCGGCCAGGGCCGCCCAGGCCACGGTTTCGTTTCCGGTCATAAAAACCTTTCTGGTTCCAGTAACCGGCTTCTCCATAAAAACACCTCCTGTTCCTATTAGTTTGAGGCTCGAAGTGAATAAAAATTCTTACCACATGGCCCCGGGCATATAGCGGGTTATACCTTTGATTTGTGAGGGGTTCAGACCGGCAGCCCGGAGGTCTGGCTCCAGTGCTTTTTCAACTGCGGTATATATTACCGGCAGATTCAACTGCTGGCTCGCCTCTTTGACCACTCGCAAGCCTTCCAGGACGAATTCCATCGTGGTCAAATCCCCCAGATGCGAATTGTTAATCAACCCATCGACCCGCTGCAGGCTGGTTACATAGTCGACGATATCCCGGACGGTGGAGGTCATCGGGCGACCGGTGTTTATGACCGCCCACACTTTTAACTCCGGTGACTCCAATGCCCCTTCCACCAGATTAAGTGAAGCTGCACCATGTACCCCGTAACCCACATCAATGATGATATGCCCCGAGCGCCACATGACCCACCGAGCCGGCGGGTTAACCAGGCTGCCGGTCTCACCCAGGCCAAAGCTGTCCTCTCTTCCCCAGGCAATCACTGTCAGCCCCTGTTGCTGCAGATAGTCCCGCAGTGACCGTAGGGTGTAAAACGGCTCTACAAAATCAAGGTCGACCAGGGTCACCTCATCCGAGGTCTGGCGCAGTTCAAGTGCCCGGTTGATGGCTAACTCGCTCTTTCCGCTGGCATACTCCCCGATGTAGGCCTCGACTATCCTGGCCTGAGCGTACGTCACAGGCATGTCACCTCACAATAATTGGTTATACTGCTTAGTATAGTTGGAATGATATAGTATAGTCAATAATATTTATATAGCATCATATTATCCATTTCCGACCCAATTAGTATAGCGCATATAAGAACGCCACTTATTCAGCTTTGCCGAAAACCCCGCTTATTTGCAGTGACAGCCTCTCTGCCGAACAATCGGTTACCTGCAAGTCTTCGATTCAACACCCTTGCCAGGTATAGTTTTGCTCAATAAAGAGTAAATAGTCGCCGCCGGGGAATGAATCAAGCGCATCACGGGGACTGTCCCCGCGATGCACTTGATTCACTCCCCGCCCCCTACAAACAGAAAACCCCGCAAAACCATGGTCTTGCGGGGCTTTTCTTTTACTGGTTCGGGCTTTATTTAGCCGTTAGCCAGCCGCCTGTAGTTTTCGTACCTTTCCCGGGCATTCTTTTCCGCCTGTTCGAACAAGACCTTGGCCCGTTCCGGGAAGGTGGAAACCAGGGCAGAGTACCTGGTCTCTCCCATGATAAAGTCGCGATAGGAAGCGGTGGGTTCCTTGGAGTCCAGTATGAATGGATTCTTGCCCTCTTCCTTGAGCAACGGATTGTACCGGTAAAGATGCCAGTAACCTGCGGCTACTGCATTCTTTTCCTCGAGCTGGGAACATCCCATGCCCAGTCTCAGGCCGTGGTTTATGCAGGGCGCATAAGCGATAATAAGGGACGGTCCCGGGTAACGTTCAGCCTCCACCAGGGCCTTAATCAGCTGGGTCTGGCTGGCCCCCATAGCCACCTGCGCCACATAGACGTATCCGTAGCTGATGGCCATCATACCCAGGTCCTTCTTCTTGGTAACCTTACCGGAAGCGGCAAACTGGGCTACCGCCCCGGTCGGAGTTGATTTTGATGATTGACCGCCGGTATTGGAGTAAACCTCGGTATCAAGCACCAGCACGTTGACATCCTCATTCGAAGCCAGCACGTGATCCAGTCCACCGTAACCGATGTCATAGGCCCAACCGTCTCCACCATATATCCACTGGGATTTCTTCACCAGGAATTCCCGGTTATCGAGGATCTCTTTAACTATTGCCTCCAGTCTCGAATCTACAGGCTGGAAGCTCTCCAGGGCCTTTATCAGCTCAGCGCTGGCCGGTTTCGAACCCTCGCCATCAAACATCTTCGCCAGCCAGAAGTTGACAGCTTCCTTAACGCCATCGGGAATATCGGCCTGCAGTAGTTCCCGGCACAGATCAGCGAGCTTGTTCCTGATCTGCTTTACCCCCAGATACATACCAAAACCATACTCCGCACTGTCTTCAAACAGCGAGTTGGCCCAGGCCGGACCATGCCCGTCCTTGTTTGTGCAATAGGGCATGGAGGGAGCACTGGCACTGTATATTGAAGTACATCCGGTGGCATTGGAAGCCATCATCCGATCACCAAATAACTGGGTAACCAGCTTAAGATAGGGGGTTTCGCCACATCCAGCGCAGGCCCCTGAGAATTCAAAGAGCGGCACCTGGAACTGACTTCCCTTGACCGTTTCCTTGCTGGTTACATTAACTTTAGGTTCCAGTTTGATTGCGTATTCCCAGTTATCGATCTCACCCATCTGTGATGCCAGGGGCATCATTACCAGAGCTTTCACCTTACTGGGGCATACCTCAACGCAACTGCCGCATCCGGTACAGTCCAGTGGCGCTACCTGCAGTCGGTAGCTCAACCCGGCCAAATCCTTGCCGATGGCCTTCTTGCACTCAAAACCAGCCGGTGCGTTTTTCACCTCATCCTCAGTAAGGAGGAAAGGCCTAATCGCCGCGTGGGGACAGACATATGAACACTGGTTACATTGGATACAGTCATCTATTTTCCATAGAGGTACATCGATGGCAATACCTCTCTTTTCGTAGGCCGATGTTCCTACCGGGAAGGTCCCGTCTTCCCGGCCAACAAAGGTAGAGACCGGGAGTTTGTCTCCCTGCTGACGGTTGATCGGTTCCAGGATCTTCTCGATGAATTCCGGTACGTCCTTTCTTTCCTGAGGACCATCAACGGCATCAGCCCAACTGGCAGGCACCTCTACCTTATTTATTCCTTCGATACCCTTATCAATGGCCAGGAGGTTCATATTGATGATCTTCTCGCCTTTCTTGCCGTAGGTATCATAAACCGCCTTTTTCATATGCTGGACCGCATCTTCTATGGGGATGATGTTGGCCAGCTTGAAAAATGCCGCCTGCATGATCATGTTTATCCGGTTGCCCAGCCCGATTTCAGCACCAATGCCGACCCCGTCGATGGTATAAACACTTATGTTATGCCGGGCAATGAACCGTTTCATGGCCGCAGGCATAACCTTTTCCAGTTCTTCCGCTGTGTAGGCACAGTTGATCAGGAAGGTGCCGTTATCCTTGAGGTCGGACACCATGTCGTACTTACCAAGGTATGACGGGTTGTGGCAGGCCACAAAATCAGCTTTATTAATGTAGTAGGTTGAGCGGATTGGTTTTTTACCAAACCTCAAGTGAGAAACCGTTACCCCGCCTGATTTCTTGGAGTCATAGGCAAAATAGGCCTGGGCGTACTGTTCGGTATTATCACCGATGATCTTGA
>DCTH01000051.1:0-7070 GCA_002329495.1 Syntrophothermus sp. UBA1445
TATATGTACTGCTGAGGTTTACCAGGGTTCCCGCGGGCACAGTACCAGGCGCGGGTTGGGCGCGGGGGACCTCCCAGCTGTCCGGTGGCGTAGTTAGAACTTCGATCCGGTTCAGGTTTTTTACGAACTGAGGACCGGTTTGTTCGGTAACCGCACGCTGGCCAATCATCAACAGGGGAGTCTCCGTTTCGCTCATGTAATCAGGGTTATCACTATTAACAGCTTTCAGTCCGACGATAGTCGGAACCTCGGTTGCCCCTGATGAGGACCCGGGAATATACCCTTCCTGACCCCCGCTCATGAATCCCGGGTAACGGTAGCGCCTGTCGTGGAGCAACTGTTGAACCGTCAGCGTCTGATAATAGCCATCCCGGGAGTAGAATTTTATCTGCTGTGCATTACCCATGATACCCGCTTCATTAAGCAGGTGCTGTAAACTGACTCCCCTCCCCACATACCAGCTTTTGGTTGGCCAGGTGTTGACAGAGCTATACACGTGCTGTTCCTGGGGCATAGCTTCCAACTGTGACTTGGTATACTCTCGGGGTCTCGCTACGCCGTCTCCGGTAATCGTTAACATGATGTCTTCGTCGTCGCCCGGCTGGTGTCCACTACCAGGGGAAGTTACCTGCTGCGTCACTATAGCATCAAGATACCCGGTAGCAATAACGGCTATGGCGTAACTGCCGGCCGTGGAAAACACGGTAGCATCGATGGTGATTTTGCCAAATTCAACTGTGTACTGGCCAGCAATGGAAGTATCATTAACCTTAATATCGGTTATGGCCTCCCGCCAGGTCTGATCATCGGTGAAACTCAGTTCAATGGGCTGTCCCACAACATTATCCGTGGTATCGGCAACCAGGGTGGGTGGAGCCTCTACTACCACCAGAGTAAACTCACAACTGGCCTCCTTAGGGGGGTCAGCACTATCTGTCACAGTTAACGTGAAGGTGTATGTACCGCTCTCAGTGGGCGTCCCTTCTACTGTCGCTGTCTCTTGGTTCAGAGTCAAACCTTCCGGCAGTGAGCCATTAGTGATACTAAAGCTGTACGGTTCGACTCCACATACAGCCCTAAAGGTGTGGCTGTATTCCTGGTTCCTGATCGCAGGAGCCGGGTTATCTTTAATGAGAGTGAGTGTGGCCAGGTATTCGAAAGTGACTACATCGCTGTCCAGCCTGCCCGGTCCGATGGTGATGGCCTTGATGATAGTATTATCCTTGATTTCAATCGGGTGGTTGATCTGATCCAGCTCATCTGATCGGTCTTTCCACCATCGATAAGCAATCCAGTTGTACATGGGACTGTCTATAGTGGGATCAGTACCGTCCAGGGTGTAGTGGACCTTGTCCTCGTCGTTCCCGGGACCGCTAAGCTTTACCAAGTCCCCTATTTTCACCACTCCCGGTGTCAGTGACGCCGTAGGGTTATCCCACTTGGGGACAGGGTCGGTAAGCACCTCNNTTCACATACATCGCAAACCGGGAGTTGGTCTGCTGAGTCACCGCCCGCTGCCCGAATAAGAGGTGGTTGGCGTCTTTATCGTTCAGGTTTTCACTGTTCTCGACATCAGCCAGGTCGTGAGCGGTGTAACTATGGTGGGCAATCATAGTCTCTACAAGTTCTGGATCCGAAGAATCACCACGGAGGTACCCGGGTATTCCCGTATCCATAAAATTCGGGAAACGGTAGCGGGGCGCATCCATGATGTCCTCTACTGTAAAGTCAACCTTGAAGCCGTCACCGGAAACAAATCTGATTTGGGTGGCATTTTCATTCAGCCCCCCGGCCAGTTTCAGCAGGTCCGATAATTTAACCCCTTGACCCCGGCTCCACCACTTGGTAGGCCAGGTGTTGATGGTGCTGTAAACTTCATCGTATTGCGGTAGATAAACCGCTCCTGCCACGGTTTGTAACTCTTCGGGCAATGCCTCGATACCCTGGAGTTGTTCCTGGGTGATGGTTATAGGATCTGGATTTTTCAGCCCCGGTCCCGATATGGTAATGCTGCTCCCAGCAGCATACGCGACACCTGGCGACAGCAGGCTTAACATACCAGCCAGCAAAAACACGCCCAGGATAATAACCGGCAAAAGCTTGTACCAGCACTTCCTTTTCGCAGCTTGCACCAATCATACACCCCTCTCAATAGCACTATAACAATCCGTTCATTATATAATAAAAACCTCCTGTGTGGACGGGAGGTTTTTACGTGCTGTAAATAACGGAAAACGCTACGTTTCTCGTCAATTGCTACAGTCCAGTTAAACTCCTTTCCAAAAGGGAGGCAGAACCGTTTCCAATTCTACCCTATCGGCTTGCTCACCATGACTTTAACTGTTTTAGGTGAATAAGCTCGGATTTAACCATAATACGTATGTAATATGTCTACACAATTGATAACAAAAACCTCCTGCCATGGACAGGAGGTTTAATAATGCTGTTTATAACAGAAAACCATACAGTTTCCCGTAGTGATTACAGCTTAATTAAACTCCTTTCCAATAAGGGAGGCAGAGCCGTTTCCCGTTCTACCCTATCGGTCTGGCCCCCATAGCAAACTGCCGTAGGGGAAAAGACTCGGAGTTGAGCTTATATTCAAAAACGCATTTAGTTATAAAGTTTTAATTGATGCTAATCATCCCACATGCTTCCATATATCCTTATATATCTTTATATTGTACTTTCAATACTTGGTCAAGTCCTAAATCTTCTGATAAAAAGATAGATACCCGGTGTCCGGTTACGAGTTTATACTGCTATTCGTACTTATGGTCACGGTTTCCTTCGCGCCGTCCCACCCGACATCGGCACCCAAGGCGGTGCTGACAAACCGCAGCGGAACCAGGGTGCGGCCTTCGATGATAACCGGCTTCACATCAAGCTGGATCTGTTGACCGCTGACTGTGGCCAGGTTGGTATCGGGTGACATCTCCACGGTGGTAGTACCCTTAAATGCGGTTATCATCCGGGTTTGCGCATCCCAGTTAACTTCGGCCCCTAATGNNAGGGTGCGGCCTTCAATAATCACCGGCTTGACATCAAGTGTTATCTCCTGATCGTTAATGGTGGCCAGGTTGGTATCAGGTGACATCCTTATGGTGGTAGCACCCTTAAATGCGGTTATCGTACGTGTTTGATCATCCCAGTTAACCTCGGCTCCCAGTGATTCAAAGAGAGCGCGCATCGGCACCAAGACCCGGCCCTCCTGGTTGACGGGTGGTACTTCAAAGTACTGGCGCTGACCATCTATGTATACCGGGATCTGCGAGATAATCAATATCGAATTGGCGACCCGGCGCTCGCTGCCCCCCGAAGGTGAGTTTACCACCTTGCCCCCGGCATACAGCGTGGTGGAGCCACCGCCATCCAGAGCCATCGCATCCACCGCGCCCAGTTCCTTCATGAGTAGGGCCAGTTCCTCAAACCTCATACCCACACTGCCCCCTGAGTTGCGGCCATCCACCGTCACCAGGAGCAGGTTGTTGTTGGCCGTGACTCCGATGGCTGAGCGGGGCTGAGGACTGTTAAGTCCAGGCTGCAGGAAGGTCAGATCCGGCTTCACTGTCTTGCCATTACGGACCAGGAGCGGGCCACAGCCCAGCATGGCCTTGATGGTTTCATAACCCGAGGGGTAGTAGGTGGCAACGGAAACCTCATCTCCTAGTTCCAGGTTGGCCAGGTTGCCGGTGGTGCCCTGAAACGACAGTACATAGCCATCCTCTGGAATGGGAGCATTGCCGTGATATAAGGCTTCCACGCAATCCCGGCCGTTTTGCGGTCTTACGGTGTACTCCATGGCGGTCTTGAAGGTACCGGTCTCGGTCCCGTAGTCCGGGGTGTACATGATCAATCCGATTCCAGTTTCATGGTTTACGGCTTCCACGTTAAACTGGGTGAAGTTTTTGGAGATGGTCAGGATGGTTGCCGGGTGGAAGACATCAACAAAGGCCTGACCGTTACCCAACAGACCAAACGCAGCCGGGTCTCTCATGCCCTTACTCACGATCCGGCCTTCCAGCATGAAGGTATCGGTGGGGATCGCCCGTTTGGAAGTGGAAAAGTAACCACCATTGATTCCGGCTATTGCATAGTTGTCCCGGGCGATTCCACTGAGGGCCTGGGTCTTGCCCAGACCACCTTCGGCCATCACCAGACGGGGCTCAACCCGATTATCGTTAAGATCGGCAATGACGGCATTAATGACCACCGGACGGCCCTGGCTGTTCGTGCGGGTCATAGTAAGGTATGTAACTCCACGATCCAGCTTGGTCGATGCGGCCAGACAAGGAGCGGGAAATGCCATAACAAAGAGCAGCAGAAACAGGATTAGTTTGCGGATAGGTGAAAAAGACATGATAACCTCCATTAAATATGTTCTCTCGATCAGGCAACGGTTATTGGACTATTCGGTTTTTATTCCCCCAAAAAGACCCATGGGTACAATCTCCATCTGCCAATGCCAACTCGTCCATTCCCGTTCAACAACGACAATTGATGGTAAGAAGGGTGCGGGATAAGGTATCATATGGTTATGGTCTTTAGGTAAAACATTCCTGGCGTTGGATGTTTTCAATACTAATACGAATCCCGAAATGCGGTCACCACCTATAATTACTTACGTTTTCCGTCCACACCACCTTGCACCTCGACCGGAAATTATTGAGTTAATTGGTGACTGGGTTGGATGGGTATAGAGTCGGGTGATCCCCACCGTAACCTGATGACCAAGGCTGTTCGAAAGGATGGAATTCATGAAACCAAAAACCATAATCATTGCCGGGTTGTCCATTCTGCTGATATTGGTGGCGTGTTGGCTCGGGTTTCATTCGAGACAGAACGATTCGAATGTCAGGCTGACAAGCATTTCTCAGCTCAATTCCCCGGAATACAAAATCGGGGTGCCGCAGGGGGCAGCCGCCATGACGGCGATCGAGAGGGCCTTTCCTGACGCTACCATAATTTACTATAACACGAATGAAGATGGCTATCTGGCTGTTCAAAAAGGGATGATCGATGCCTTTGCTTATGACAAGGCTATGATGACCTTTGCGGCCGCCAATCTTAAAGGTGTTGAGGTACTGGATGAGGTGGTCGACAGTATTGATATTGTAGTCGGGATATCCCCGAAAAGACCTGATCTGGTCGATGACATAAACGCCTTTATTGCCGAGATAAAAGCCGACGGCACTTATGATGATATGTATGATCGCTGGGTAAACCAAGCCAGTGATGTACTTCCCGACATCAAACCTCCCGCCCACCCCACCATGGCACTTAAGGCCGGTACTTCCGGAGGAGTGGTGCCTATGAATTACTATGATGAAAACCTGGAGTTAACCGGTTTTGATGTTGAATTCATGCAGCGCCTTGCCGTCTATCTCAATGCTGATTTGGAGATCTCCGCTCTGAGCTTCGACGGGATGATGGCTTCGTTGGAAACAGGAAGAACTGACTTCGTAGTCTCTAACCTGAATGCAACGGAAGAGCGGCGCGAGGTAATTATCATGTCTGACCCCATCAGGTCATCAGATACGGTTTTCATGGTTAAACAAGGCCGCTTTATTACCGATAAGAAACAGCAGATCACCGATAAATCCCAGCTGGCGGGAAAAAAGGTCGGCATTGTTACCGGTACGGTGTTTGACTCCCTTCTGGCGGAGCACCTGCCGGAGACCATCCCTGAATACTTCAATAGCCTGGCTGATGAGGTAGCGGCCCTGCAGACTGGCAAGATATCTGCGATTTTGATGGACGAACCGGTGGCCCGGGATTTGATGAATACCATGGACGGTATTACATATCTGGAGGATAGACTCACCGAGGAGAGTTACGCCTTTGCCTTTAACCTGAATAACTATGATTTACAGAAGAAGTTCAACCAGGTACTGGCTGAACTGTACGCCGAGGGTATAATTACCGAAGCAGATGCCAGGTGGTTTGGGAAGGACGAGTCCGCTAAGGTTCTTCCCGATATTAAGCTGACCGGTGAAAACGGAACCTTAGTTTATGGGACCGACTACAGTATCGGTGCACCCTTTGACTATGTCAAGGATCAGAAAATTGTCGGCTATGAAGTGGAGCTTATGATGCACATCTGTGATAGACTTGGCTACGACCTGGAAATTGTCGATATGAGTTTTCCCGCCTTGATTCCGGCGCTTGCGGCGGGTAGTATTGACGTTGCGGGCAACTGCATTACTGTAACCGAGGAACGTAAGCAATCGGTGCTGTTCTCAGACCCGGTATACACCGGGGGTTCTGTCTTGACAGTGGTGGCCAATTCTGCCGTGGACCCGGCGGAGAGCAGCTTTTTGTCCAGCATCAAGGAAAGTTTCACCAGAAACATTATCACCGAATCGCGCTACAAGCTTTTGGCCAAGGGTCTGGGGGTAACCCTTTTGATTTCCCTGCTGTCAACCATTTTCGGCACCATACTGGGCTTTGTGGTTTGTCTGATGCGCCGGTCTGAATCCCAATGGGCTAACATCCCTGCCCTGGTGTTTATCAGGGCCATTCAGGGAACCCCGATAATTGTTTTCTTAATGATTCTGTACTATATAGTTTTCAGCAGTTCAGGGATCAACGGGATAGTGGTGGCCATCATCGGTTTTTCCATCAACTTTGCCGCTTACGTCTCGGAAATGATGCGCACCGGCATTGAGGCGGTAGACAAGGGTCAGCTGGAAGCAGCCGCCGCCCTTGGTTTCAACCGGATCCAGGTCTTTCAGAAGATTACCTTCCCCCAGGCCGCCCGGCACTTCCTGCCGGTGTTCAAGGGAGAGTTCATCTCCATGGTTAAAATGACCTCAGTGGTAGGGTACATCGCCATCCAGGACCTGACCAAGATGAGCGACATAATCAGAAGCCGCACCTACGAGGCGTTTTTCCCGCTGATCACCACCGCGCTCATCTATTTCATCGTCGCCACCCTGCTGGCGTCACTGTTAACCCTGATTGAGATTAAGATTGACCCCAAACAACGACCGAGGAGAGTGAAGGGGGTGACTGCGGAGTGATTACCGTAAAACATTTAGCCAAAAGGTATGGGGATCTGGAAGTGTTAA
>DCTH01000051.1:7098-7242 GCA_002329495.1 Syntrophothermus sp. UBA1445
GGGACCGGCAAAAGCACCTTCCTCCGCTGTATCAATCTGCTGGAAACCCCCAGCGGGGGCAGTATAACCATTGACGGCACCAACCTGCTGGACAAGGACACTGATATTCACAAGCTGCGTCAAAAGATGGGCATGGTTTTCCAG
>DCTH01000056.1 GCA_002329495.1 Syntrophothermus sp. UBA1445
ACCAATGCAGCGGTAGCTATCCTGGGGGCACTTTATGCCAGGACGGTGCATGGATACGGGCAGAATATTGACATCTCCATGATGGACTCCCTTATCGAAGTCAATGAGAATTACCTTCCCTGGTACAACCTGTCTCAAGCCGTGGGGGATCCGATAGATTTCCCGCCACTCGGGCGTTATTATGACAACTATGCTCCTTTTGGGGTCTATCAGGGCAAGGACGGAAGGATCAATATTGCCTGTTTAGAGGAACAGCGGTGGCGACCGCTGGTGGCGGCTATGGGTGAGGAATGGGCCTGGCTGATTGATGACCCCCGGTGTAAGGACGTCAACACCAGGTGCATGAATGCAACCTGGCTCAATCAGGTTATTGATGATTGGGTTATGTCCCTGGATTCAGTTTACGAGGTAGAGAGACGCCTGACCGAGGCCGGGGTAGCATGCCAGAGAGTCCTTACCGTCCCGGAGTTATCTGATACCGATCCCCAGGTAAAGGCCCGGGAAATGATCGTTGAGGTGGAACAGCCCTTTATAGGAAAGATGAAGATGATAGGCAGTGCGATAAAGATGTCGGAAACCCCGTCCATAGTACGGGGATATGGACCTTTGCTGGGTGAACACACCAGTGAGGTACTGGCTGATTTACTGGGTTACAGCGAGGAACGCATCCAGGAGCTATATGACAATAACGTTGTTTATCATGAACCCGCGGTAGACCGAATGAAAAGGAAAGAAAAATAACCTTTTCCAGAGCCAAGAAACATTCAAAAGCCAAGAACCCGGCGGATTTCACCCCAGGTGATTCCCTGGTTGAAGACCAGAATAATCAGGTAAATCAGCATACCGGCGGCCAGTACTTCCAGGTATTCAATGAAATTGGCACCCTTTGATGGCGCTAACAGAACGAAGCACAGTAACATCCCCAGGGCGGCCTCCAAAGGTTGGTAGCATAAACGATTCAGATCAATCACCATCCCGGTTTGGCGTACAATGGCGGTAATATTAAGGACGGCCGCGACGACGTAGCCGGCGCAGAAAGCCCAGGCGCTGCCGATAAGTCCCCAGGCGGACAATCCGGTCAACCAATAGAGCAAGGGGATGCGAATCCCGGCGGCCAAAATGGAATGGGCTACTGGCAGTTGGGGTTTACCCAGTCCCTGCAAAACTGCGGTCGTGGTCTGTTGAATATAGGAGAAGATGCCTCCGATTGCTAATATACGCAGGACCGGGGCGATGTTTGCGCTATTAAAAAGAGCAGTCAGAGGCTCAGCAAAGTAAAACATGGTCACCAGGCAGGGCAGGCCAGAGATGATGGTGACCCGAACTGCCTCGGCACTGCTGGCCCTGACGATGCGAAAGGAACCTTTGGCGGTTGCTTCGGCCACTGCCGGGACCAGGGAGGTGGCCAGGGCAAAAGTAAAGACGCTGGGAAAACTGAGCAGGGTAAAGCCGGCCCCACCCAGTTGCCCGAACAGAGTTGTAGCCTGACGGGCGGTGAAGCCGGCGGCCTGCAGACGACCGGGAATGAGGATCGCATCCAGGGCGGACAGGCCGGTCGACAGTACACGTCCAAATGTTACCGGTGCCGCCAATTGCCATATACGGGCAAGGATGCGACGTTTCGAGGAGATTCTCTCTTCCTGGTTACCATGCCGGGGAAGCCTGCTTAAACGGTATTGAAACGCTATGGTGAGCAAGCCCACCACTTCTCCTGCCACCATTCCGAAGGCCAGTCCCATGGCCGCGAAAGCAATTCCACGCGGCAGAAAATACAGGGCAGCTGAAAACCCCAGGCAGACCCGCACAATCTGTTCCAGTGTCTGGCTGAGTGCGGTGGGGATCATATTCTGCAGGCCCTGGAAATAACCGCGGTAAGCGGAGGATACGGAAACGATAAAGATGGCCGGGGTACACATTATCAACACCGGTATCACTCGTGGATCGGCAATGATCCTCCCGGCCATACGAACAGCGAAAACATACAGGATTATGGACACCAGGGCCCCCGACACACAGAGGATGCCGAAAGCCAAACGGAAGATGGCCCGGGCCTGCCGGTAATTGCCGAGACTCACTTCTTCAGAGACCAATTTGGACACCGCCAGGGGAATACCGGCCGTTGTAAGAACCAATGCCATCATATAGATTGGGAATACCTGGGCAAAAAGACCATACGCTTCGCCGCCAACATGGACCATGATCAGATACTGATAGGCAAAGCCCAGAATGCGGTTTATCAGATTAGCCCCAAAGAGAATCGCAGCGCCGTAAACAAAGGTGCGCTTGACCATGTGGTATCCCCTGTATTTCTCGATTATAAGAACAATGTATGCTCGTCCTTTCTGGTACATGCTGCTATTAGGAGTCGCATGAACTGACTATTGACCCATCATAATCGTCCTTTAACCCCAATCCGGATAAACCCTTGCTAAACCATTTCTGCATTTATTTTTATGAACCAAATTACATTTACCACAGCAGTTTTAATTTACAGATAGAGGAGTTTATTACCATGTAGGAGAAATATAGAGGAGATTGGTTTCAGTGCTTGGACACGAAAGTTACACAAGCGATTTCAATTTACAAAAGAGGAGGTAGGACTTAATGAAAGAATGTGTATTGGTTGATGGAATGCGGTCCGCTAATGGCAGGGCGCACAAGGACAAAGGGTGGTTTCGTAACCGGACACCGGACGAACTCCTGACCGCGTGTTATGATGCCCTCTTTGCCCGGAATCCGCAGGTTAAACCCGAAATGGTGGAAGCAGTTTACATCGGTACCGCCAACCAGGTCGGTGTTACTATGGATTTGGGACGTCTGGGGTGGCTCGCGGGGGGCTATCCCGAGAGTGTGGCTGCCAACACCATTTGCCAGCAATGTCCGTCCGGAATGTCGGCGGTTGAGCATGCTGCCAGAGCTATCATGTGCGGAGAGGGCGATATCTACATTGCCGGTGGCGTGGAAGATATGCTGAAAGTTCCTATGGGTATGGGTGCAGCTTATCCCAAGAGAGTAGCTGAGGAAAGATACAACCTTCAGGACCTTATGATGGGCATGACGGCCGAGAAGGTTGCCGCAATGTGGAATATTTCCCGAGAAGATATGGAAACCATGGCTTACTGGAGCAACAAGAAAGCGGCTGCTGCCAGAGACGCAGGCAAATTCAAGAACGAAATCGTTCCTATTGAAGGGCATGATGAGGCCGGCAATCCTTTCATGGTTGAACATGACCAGTGGATCAGAGACGACATCAGTTTTGAAGGCATGGCCGGTATGAAGACCCCGTTCAAACCGGATGGAGTCATCACCGCTGCCATGTCATCACCTTTAACCACTGGTGCCTGTGCCATGATCCTGATGAGCCGCGAAAAGGCTGACGAGCTGGGATGCTCCTATACCATTAAATACAAAGCCGGTGCTATGGCTGGTAATGACCCCACTATCATGGGGGTTGGCCCGATTGCCGCTATTAAGAAACTGGTAGCTCGCGCTGGCATCACCATCGACGATATTGATGTGCTTGAGCTCAATGAAGCGTTTGCCAGCCAGTCCCTGGCCTGTGTGAGAGATCTTGGCATCGAAACCAACGCACCCTTCAAAAAGACCAATATATGGGGCGGAGCACTGGCCCTCGGGCATCCGCTCGGCCAGTCCGGTGCCCGACTGATCATTACGCTGAACAACATCATGAAGACTGATATGAAGGACGCAAAATACGGCGTAGCAGCACTGTGCGGCGGATTTGGGAACGGCAACGCATCACTGTGGGAAAGAGTATAGTTTCATACATGGTTGAATTTCCAGTGTAATTGATAATTATCACAAGAGGTTGGCCCCCAATTGGGAGGTCAACCTCTTTGCATTTTACTTCCCGGTCATCCCCACTGGAAGCCCACCTCAGCAGGTCAATTCTATTTCCTCTAGTTAACTGGTGAAATATCTTTAAATCTATAAAAAGAAAGGAAGGATTTTTAGGTGAATGAGTCGAAGAATGTCTTAACGAAACTCCCCTAGAAGTTGAGGATCGGTTTTTGCCCCCAAATCTAAAGAATAGGGTCATTAATTGAGACAATTGTGAATTGTCGTACATGACCTATTCCGGGGGGATTCCGGGGGGAGTTATTGAGTTAAGAGCAAGGTCTGCTGACTATTACGCCCTTTACATATGACCAGCCATTATGTAACTCTGATGGGTGGATTCAAGGTAAAAGACGTAGTGGAAAGCAGTCGAGCTTATTACGTCAAATTAGAAAGGAAGGGTTTTAATGAAAGAAGTCGTACTAGTCGATGGAGTCCGTTCGCCAAATGGTAGAGCTCATGCCGAAAAAGGTTGGTTCCGTAACCGGATGCCAGACGAACTGCTGGTAGCTTGCTATCACGCACTATTTGCCCGGAATCCGCAGGTTAAACCCGAAATGGTTGAAGCGGCTTACATCGGTACTGCCAATCAGGGCGGTGTAACCAATGACATGGGGCGTTTAGCATGGCTGGCTGCAGGCCTGCCCGAAAGTGTTGCTGCCAACAGTATCTGCCAGCAATGTCCCTCCGGTATGTCTGCTACCGAACATGCTGCCAGGGCAATCATGTGCGGTGAAGGCGATATCTACGTGGTTGGTGGCGTAGAAGACATGGGCAAAATGCCCAAGGGAATGTATCTCCCCAAAGCTGTGGCGGATAAATATGGTGAGTGGGATCTCCAAATGGGCCCCACCGCTGAGAAAGTTGCCGCAATGTGGAATGTCTCCGTCGAAGATATGAATCTGTTTGCTTACTGGAGCAACAAAAATGCTGCTGCAGCTAGAGATGCCGGCAAATTCAGTCACGAAATCGTTCCCATCGAAGGACATGATTTGGACGGCAAACCTTTCATGGTTGATAGTGACCAGTGGATCAGAGGTGACATCAACCTCGAGGCTATGGCAAAAATGAAACCTGCGTTCAAACCAGATGGCGTAATCACCGCTGCTATGTCTTCACCTCTGACCTGCGGCGCTTGTGCCATGATTTTGATGAGCCGCGAAAAAGCTGACGAGCTCGGCTGCTCCTACACCATTAAGTACGTAGGTGGCGCAATGGCCGGTAACGAACCCACCATCATGGGTGTTGGTCCGATTGCAGCTGTTCAGAAACTGTTGGCTCGTACTGGCCTCACCATAGACGACATCGATGTGGTTGAGCTCAACGAAGCTTTCGCCAGCCAATCACTGGCCGTCATCAGAGAACTTGGACTGGGACAGAATGCACCTTTCGATAAGGTCAACCTGTGGGGCGGGGCCCTGGCTCTGGGACATCCGCTGGGTCAATCCGGTGCCAGAATTATCATTACCCTGAACAACATCATGAAGTATGAAAGACCCGATGCGAAGTTAGGTCTGGCAACACTGTGCGGCGGCTTTGGTAACGCCAATGCTACCCTGTGGCAGAGAGTCTAAAGTAACAGACATTCAAGTCAAACATCAAGGAGGCTGGCCCTTACAATAGGGTCAGCTTCTTTCATATCCTTGATCCATAATAATATTGACCCCGATTGACAGAAATTCACTTTAAATGAGTGAATAATTAATAAATTCGGAAAAGGGTTGATTATTGTATTTGGCGAATCATTCAAGTAGGTGATTCAACTCAAAATTGATGAACCATGTTACAATAATTCTATAACCAACTTAAGGAGGAATTTGTTCGTGATCAAATCAAGACTCTGCGACCTGGTAGGAATCAAGTATCCTATCATTCAAGCCGGAATGGGACCTTTCCCCACCACCGACCTGTGCATTGCTTCCGCAAATGCAGGCGTGTTGGGCATTTTAAGCTCCAGTGGTCTCGCCAACAAAAGCCAGCCGCAAATATACGGTGCTTTCTGCCGCTCCGGCAATGCTGATCCTGACAATGACAGTCCGGAAGAAATCTTAAGGAAGATCTTCTATAAGGTTCTCGAAAATACCCGGGAATCACAGGGAATCTTCGGTGTGAACGTCATGGTTTCAGCCGAAATGAGAGAAATCGCCCAAGTCATTGTCGGCACCATGCTTAAGGTCCGCGAAGAGGACCCCGAGATGAAAAAGCGCTTTAAGGTCCTGATTACGTCCGCTGGTGACCCACTTCCCTGGAGTGAGGTCATTAAGAAGACTGATCTGGTATGGATGCACGTTATGCCTTCCGTTCAAGCAGCCAGACGCTGTAAGAAAGCCGGCGTTAATGTAATTATTGCCTCCGGTCATGAGGGTGGTTTCCATACTTCCTGGGAACCGGTTCACTCCATGATCCTGCTGCCCGCTGTAATCGATGAGGTTGCTGACGAAAACACGCTGGTAGTTGGCACCGGCGGATTCTGCGATGGCAAGACCCTGGCCGCAGCTCTGGTCATGGGTGCCGAAGGAGCCCAAATGGGTACCCGCTTCCTGGCCACCGAAGAAAGTGATTTCCCGCCGCTCTGGAAACAAGGTGTTGTTGAAACTCCCGACCGGGGTACTCTGGTGGCTCGCGGCTTCGTTGGACCGGCTCGCTGGATAAAAAATGACCGCAGCAAATTGCACCAGAGAAATACTCTGCAGAAGTCACCCGGCGTATTCCTGGGAGTTCCCGACGACTACAGTACCATGGATATGTCATTGATTGACTTTGAAAATGAATCCATCAATGCCGTATACGCCGGCGACAAAGAAAAAGCCATGATGGCGGCTGGCGAATCAGCACAACGCTGCAACGACCTGCCCAAGGTTAAAGACCTGGTTGAGACAATTATGAAGGAAACCGAAGAAATCCTGAGAGCCGTTCCCAACCGGCTGGCATAATTTCTTCATAATGTAGGATTAGCCAAAAGGAAATAGCGTAACTTTTGGTCAACCGAAATTTTGCACCATAAAAGGCTCAATAATCCGGACAAGTTCGGATTGTTGAGCCTTAATTCATTGGTTCTCGGCGTCCGTTTTATTGTTTGGTAATCTAATGTCTAGGATACCGACTGGAGGAGCAAGGCTTGAACCCTCACCTAACTACAGCCAACCCATCTTCTTCGCGGCAAATCTCAGCTCATCGCGAAAGTCGGGGTGGGCGATCGAGATTAGCCGAGCTGCCCGCGTTTTAATGCTCTGACCCTTCAATAGTACCGCCCCAAATTCGGTAACCACCCAGTGGACTTCGGTACGTGAAGTGGTTATGAAACTGCCGGGATTAAGCTGGGGAACTATCTTGGAGTGTCGCTCACCTTTTTTATCCACAAAGGTTGACTCCAGGGCCAGAAATGATTTACCCCCCTTGGACAGCCAGGCTCCCTGGACAAAGTCAAGCTGCCCCCCGGTAGCGGAATACTGGACCGGTCCGATGGATTCCGAAACGCACTGACCGGTGAGATCCACCTGCAGGGTGGCGTTGATGNNAATTATCATTCTGGGCAATGTTATATGGGTTATTTACCAGTCCCAGCGTGTGCATCTCCACCATCGGATTTTCGTGTACAAAATCATAGAGTCTCCTGGTTCCAGTGGCGAACGATGCCACCCACTTATTGGGCATGAAGGTTTTCTTGGCACAGGTGATGGCCCCTGCCTCATATAAATCGAGCATTACATCGGGGATAACCTCCGTATGCACTCCCAGGTCACGCTTATCTTTCAGGGCCTGCCCAACCGCACCGGGAATCCCTCCATACCCAATCTGGAGAGTCGCCCCGTGGGGGACCATATCGGCTATGTACCCGGCCATCATTTCCCATTCCTTTTTTACCGGCGGTGGGGGAAGCTCAACCAGGGGTATATCGCATTCAGTGACTACATCCACCTCCGATATGTGAACATGGTTGTTCCCGTAGCTACGTGGCATCTGAGGATTTACTTCCAGGATAAACAAACGTCGGTTGGGGTTGTTTTTAGCTATTCCCCAGCCGAAGTCCACACTGATCCCGGTGCTGAAAAAACCGTGTTTATCCATGGGGGATACGGTTAAAGCGGAAACCTGCACTTGCCGCACACCCTCACCGGAGATACGGTCCAGATCGCCGAACTTGGCCGGGGTATGAGTATGGAAACCCTCCTTGACCCAGCCACGTTCGTCGCCGACAAAGAAAGAATCCCATTCGATCAGGCCCTTAATCGCCGGATCGAGCAGGGGATGATCCTCGCCACGATACATACATGACGCCAAAACCCTGGGGCTTCGCAGCTTACCTTCGAGGACTCTTTTCTTCAGGGCCCGGAATAATCCAATAGGGTGTCCAATGCCGAAAGAGGAACTGATGACCTCGTTATCCCTGATCATCGCGACTGCTTCCTCGGCGGTTTTCAACTTGGATTTATACATATCAAGCCATTTTTGATTCACGGTCTTCCTCCCACCTCTAACTTATTAAGTCAATTATATCCAGCATTTCTCGATCCGCCAACTAAAGGTACAAAGATATGGCACCAGGGGGCAGGGAAGGGGTTAAGAATTGCCATTAGCCATGGATAGTATTATATAATTGGATTAGTGATATTTTGCCAGATTACACTTGCGAGTACAGAAAATACCTATCAGGAGTTATATTATGATAACAAATAAGTTCACGCCCCGGATGTCGGAAGTGGTGGGGGGAAGACACATCAGGAATGATGTCCTGGCGATTTGGTCAGTCGAAGGTTTTATTGAGGTTCAGGAGATGTTCAGCCCCGATATATGGCAGTCGGGCTTGATTATGGCCAATCTCAACCTGGACTACCTAAGCGAGATAGTATGGGGACACGATGTCGAGGTTACCACCGGGGTGAAAAAGATTGGCAACACCAGTTTTGTGCTGCTGCAAAACTTTTACCAGGAATCCCGCCTCTGCGCCCGGGCTTTAGTTACATTGCTGCACTACAGCTATGAAGCCCAAAAACCGGAACCCATACCGCCAGAGATTCGTTTACAGCTGGCGGAGCACCAGATTATGGAATAGTCTCGCCAAAATACGAAAACGGCTTCGGTGCAAAGCAGAAGCCGTTCTCGCTGTTGAACTGCTTACCTGGTGTATCCCAGTTGACGGGCGGCAAACCTCAGTTCATCACGGAAGTCGGGATGGGCAATGGATATAAGTGCTTCGACCCTTGACTTAATGCTCTGTCCCTTCAACAGAACCGCCCCGTACTCAGTAACCACCCATTGAACCTCGGTCCGGGAGGTAGTAATGAAACTACCGGGGTAAAGCTGGGGGACTATCTTGGACTTTCTCTGCCCGTTCTTATCAACTACCGTTGATTCCAGGCAGATGAATGATTTGCCGCCTTTGGACATCCAGGCACCCTGGACGAAATCGACCTGACCCCCGGTACACGAATACTGAATCGGGCCTATGGATTCGGAAACACATTGTCCGGTGAGATCTATCTGCAGAGTGGCATTGATGGAAATCAAGTTGTCGTTTTGGGCTATAATATAGGGATTGTTCACCACTCCTACAGTATGCATTTCCACCATCGGGTTTTCCTTCACAAAATCATATACCTTCTCCGTTCCGGTGGCGAATGACCCGACCCATTTGTGCGGCATATAGGTTTTTTTGCTGCAGGTGATCGCCCCGGCTTCGTATAGGTCAACCATTACATCAGGGATAACCTCGGAATGCACTCCCAGGTCACGTTTGCCCTTCAGGGCATTACCAACCGCGCCGGGAAGTCCTCCGTATCCCAGCTGAATGGTGGCACCATCGGGGACCATCTCGGCAATATAACCGGCCATCATCTCCCATTCTTTTCTGGGAGGAGGGGTGGGAAAATGAGTCAGAGGCACATGATGTTCGGTTACCACATCCACTTCTGATATGTGAACATGGTTGTTGCCATAGGTTCTGGGCATATGTTCGTTCACTTCGAGTATAAACAGGCGCCGATTGGGATTGGACTTGGCAAAACTCCAGGCGAAGTCGACGCTGACCCCGGTACTGAAGAAACCGTGCCTGTCCATAGGGGATACGTGAAGAACCGAGACCTGTACCGGTCGTAACCCTCTTCCGGAAATGGTGTCCAGGTCTCCGAACTTGACCGGAGAGTAGGAAAAATAGCCTTGATTGACGCTTGACCTTTCCAGTCCCACAAAGAACGAATCAAATTCGATAAGGTCTTTGATTGACGGGTCCAAAAACGGATGGCTTTCGCCGATTATACATGCGGCCAGAACCGTTGGGTTGTAAAGCTTGCCTGCTTTAACCCTCCGGGTCAAAGCCTGGAATATCCCAACCGGATGTCCAACGGCGAAACCTGAGCTGATGACCTCTTTGTCCCGAATCATCGCCACCGCTTCATCAGCCGTTTTTAATTTGGACTTGTACATCTCCTGCCACTTTCGATACATGATAGTCCTCCCTTCATCGTTAGAGTTTCTTACTACAACTGGTACCGACCCAGGTTTCCAACAGTATTAGGTTTTCCACTGACGATTGATAATCAAGAGATTTCTTGCGCAAGACTGGTGTAAATGTTTTCTGCAAAACACCACTTCAGGGTAATGTTCCCGGCATCATTTATAGGATAGAATAAGAATGTGGATCACTTGTCTGACCACAGAATCTACCATTATTATGCCAGTAATTAAATTACGCTAACAAGGACATTTAACCCAAAATCGTCGAAAAGACATGAAAAACCATTTATTAACCAACTTGACAACACCAAGAAAGAAGAAATTTGTCGAAATAACAAATAAAACGGATCTTATGGTATTATCTATATAAGAAATTAAGCTAAGTGAGGTGATTTGTGGTGGGCTTGAATGAGAACAGCAATATTATGGATGAACTAAAGCGTCAATACCCCAAAAAGTTTACTTCGGAAGACAGAGCTTTCAGCATAATTCAACGGGGAAACAAAATATTCATTGGAACTGGAGCGGGCGAACCAAAACACCTGGTAAGATCATTGATGGATTATTTAAACCGCAATCCTGTCGCTTTCTTTGATGCGGACATTTTTTATTTGTGGACCTTAAATGACAACAGTGACTATTTTTACGACAAATACAAAAGCAACTTCAGGATCAACTCCTTTTTTATCGGGGATCCCAACCGAGAAGGAATCAATAAGGGAGATGCCGATTACACACCGATTTTTACCTCCATGATTCCGGAGTTGTTTGATCGTAAGTATTTTCCCATTGATATAGCTCTGGTTCAGACGTCTTTGCCGGATGAGCATGGCTACTTCAATCTGGGGGTCAATGTTGACATTGTCAAAGCCGCAGTAGAGAACGCTGCCCATATTATTGTTCAGGTCAACTCCTTTATGCCCAGGGTACATGGCGATGGTTTTATCCATATTAGCGATATAGACTATATTATTCGCCATGATGAGCCCCTGCCTGAGTACGACCCCACAGAAGACAGCGAAGCCGCATTGCAAATCGGCAAATACGTTGCAAGTATTGTTCAGGATGGAGATACTATTCAAATTGGCTATGGCAGTGTGCCATTTGCGGTGTTACCCTGCCTCGGCAATAAAAACAACCTGGGAGTGCATTCGGAACTGATTCCTGATGGGATCTTTGAATTAATGAAAAAAGGGGTTATTGATAACAGCAGAAAAAGCTTGAATAAGGGAAAGACCATCGGGTCATTGTGTTTGGGCAAGAGTAGAACGTATGAATACATCAACAATAACCCGGCGATTGAGCTCAGAAGGCTTGATTACGTCAATAACCTTATGACTATCGCGCAGCACGATAATATGACTGCTATAAATGGAGTCCTGGAGATTGACCTGACCGGACAGGCTACCGACGAATCGCTAGGTAAACTTTTTTACAGCGGTATTGGTGGCTTCGCCAATTACATGCGGGGAACACTGATAGCGAAAAGAGGAAAGTCAATAATAGCCATAAAATCAACTTCCAATAATGGTGAGGCTTCCAAAATAGTTCCCAACCTTCTGGAAGGCACCGGGGTCAGTACACACCGGAGTGATGTCCAGTATGTCGTGACAGAATACGGAATAGCCTACCTGCGCGGAAAGAACCTCAGGGAGAGAGCGATGGAACTCATATCTATCGCCCATCCCAAATTCAGGCCGTGGCTGATTGAAGAGGCCAAAGCCCGCAACCTGATCTATAAGGATCAGAAATTCATTGCCGGTCCCAGAGGTAAATACATCCAGGAATACGAAACTCATCGGAAAACCAAAACCGGGCTGGAACTGCTGTTACGGCCAATCAGAATCTCCGACGAACCGCGGGTGAGAGATTTTTTTAATTCTCTTTCGGACAAGAGCCTATACCTCAGGTTCTTTAGTCCGTATCCATATGTTTCCCACGAACATCTGCAGGATATCATTACCGTGGATAATGCCAAAGGGGTGTCGATCCTGGCCGTTATTCAACAGGAAGGTAATGAAAAAGTTATCGGTCTTGGACAGTACTTTATGGACGATGACAACAATTATTCTGCCGAGGTTAGCTTTGCAACCAGTGAAAACTATAAGAACAATGGAATATCCTCAGTATTGCTGGCCCATCTGACTTATTTGGCTCAGAATAATGGTCTTCTCAAATTCACTGCCACGGTACTGAATGAGAATGAACCTATGATTCATGTGCTAAAAAAAGCCGGGTTTACTCACAAATCTACCGGACAAGGTTTTATCGAACTGGAAAAAGTGTTTTAAATGACCCTCCGAAACACTTTAAGGGTGCCTGTGATAGGGAAAGGCCGACGCCAACAAACGTCGGCCTTTTTGATTTACCAGCAATCCTCGTATATGCTAAACTATTTTAAGTCTGCGAGGGGGGGTTGCTCGTGAATAAGCGTATTATTGGTGGGATAATTGGCATCACTATTGCTCTGGTTATGGCGATAATGGAACCGGCAACTGGGTTAACTCATCCGGCCATGGTGGGGTTAGGCATATTCTTCTGCGCGGTAGTATTTTGGATTTTTGAAGTCTTCGCCGATTATGTTACAGCACTCCTGATGTGCACCGCCTGGGCAGGCACCGGGATAGTTCCATTTAAAACTGCCTTTGCCCAATTTTCCAGTGATACCTGGTTCTTGCTGATAGCCGCTTTCGGTATTGGGGTGGCAGTTGCCAGGAGCGGGCTCTTAAACCGGGTTTCCTTGAAGGTCATGGAATTATTTCCGGCTACCTTCAAGGGGCAAACCGCCGCTTTAATAGCTGCCGGCAATCTGATTGGACCCATGATTCCCAGTGTTACTGCGAAATGTGCCATGGCTGCTCCTTTCGCCAAGGGTATTAGCGATAAGATGGGCTATGAAGCAGACAGCAAAGGTGCTGCCGGTCTTTTTGGCGCCATGTTTTTTGGTTTTGGAGTTAGCGGTCCGGCCTTCCTCAGTGCATCCTTCATGTGTTATACCATAAAAGGATTACTGCCACCGGCAGTACAGGCGCAAATGACCTGGACCGCCTGGGCCATCAATGCTCTTCCCTGGACCCTGGCTGTGGCCCTGCTGGGGTACGTTGCCGTTCAATTCCTGTATAGACCCGGGAAGGATATCCAGGTGGATAAGCAATATATTAAACAGCAGATCGCTGACCTGGGGCCGATGTCAAGAAACGAAAAAATCGTTAGTGTCGTCCTGGTGGCCTGTTTGCTTTTGTGGATGACGGAGAGGGTACATGGGGTACCAGCGGCAATTGTGGCCGTGGTCGCCATCTGTATTCTGTTGGGTCTGGAAGTGATAAGCCGCAGTGAATTCAGAACCGGGGTTGGCTGGGATTCGGTGATATTTATTGGCTGCATTATCAATATTGGAGCNNCTTTCCCCAGCTGGGAATAGATAAATGGATCGGTTCCGTAGCCGGACCTTACCTGATCCCAATGGTGTCAAACATCTGGCTCTATATTATCGTTGGCGCAATTGCCATGTATCTGGTTCGTTTCTTCATAGTCTCAATGATCGCTACCTTTACTATCTTCACGGTTATCGTAACTCCTTTTGCAGTNNCGGAATTAATCCATGGATAACTGCTTTCGTCATCCTTGCCTCCGTGAATGTGTTCCATATGTTTTACCAGAACTCCACCTATTTAGCCGGCTTCTATGCGGCCGGGGATATGGTGTCCCACAACAAGATGATCAAACTCTCGGTGGCCTACATGATCATATCTATTATCGGCTTGGCCGCCTGCGTTCCGGTGTGGCAGATGACCGGTCTGCTGCCGTAAGGGAGAATGTAAAGCACTCATTATTCAGGCGAACCGGTTCGCAAAGTTTTTCACCTGATTCTGAGATACTTTTAACAGCGAATCGTATAAACTTACTAAAGGCGCATACCGTTAACTGGGAATAATAAAAGAAGGTGGTAGTCGAAGTGGCTCATAAGGACGTTGAGGAGTTCCTGGCCCTGGTCAAGCAGAAACACGCCTTAAGTGATGAGACGATCAGAAAAATGACTCCCCAAGAGATTATGGTGTTGGCCGGTGCCGAGGGTTTTAAGTTCACCGTGCAAGAATTACAAGAGTATTTAGAGTTAAAACCGGATCAAGCCGTCAGGCTTTCTGATTCTGAACTGACAGCGGTAGGTGGTGGGGGGGTGTTTGACCCTGAATTAGAAATCGACCGAACTGTATATTATGTGTTTTGCAGAGATTGTAACCGGGTGCTTGCAGAACATCGTGATCGGTATTATATGGAGCAATTAAAGATAGAACATCAAAATGCTTTCCCAGGACATTGGGCTTGGGTCAGCCATCGTGAGCAGGGCACGGGCACGGTTTAGCCTTGGTAAAGGTATGAAACAGCGAAATCTGGCGGCTCTCTCGTATCTGTCCCGTATCAGCTTTAGTTAATAAGGCCTTTAATTCCTCACAATCGGGAATTAAAGGCCCTTTTTGGTTTTATGATTTCAGTTGAATAAGTGACAGGCCACCAAGTGGTCGGGGGCAACCTCTTTCAGTTCCGGCTGGTTTTGTTGGCAGGGAGCGAACTTTTTGAAACAGCGGGAACAGAAACGGCAACCGGCTGGTGGGTTAATGGGACTGGGCACGTCACCCTCCAGTATAATACGTTCCTTCTTCTTCTCATGGTTAATAACCGGAATTGCCGAAAGCAGAGCTTGAGTATAAGGGTGCAGGGGATTGGCGTAAAGCTCTTTTTTCGGAGCGACTTCCACCAGTTTGCCAAGATACATTACTCCTACGCGGTCACTTATGTGTTTAACCACATTTAAACCATGGGCAATAAAAAGATAAGTCAGT
>DCTH01000250.1 GCA_002329495.1 Syntrophothermus sp. UBA1445
AGCCGGGGACGGTTCTTTACTTGCCCGGCGAAATGCCAGGTAAGTAAAAAGCCGTCCCCAATTGGCCGGGTAAAAACTTGATGCCAGCTATTGTCGGTCAGCGCTTCAGCACATAACGGTCCCCGTCAATCATCATTATGCTATTCTTCTTGAGCATCCGCTCCAGGTGCTTCTCAATCATGTTTCGTTCCCAGAATTCGTTATAAGCATAGTTGTAATGCTTATAGAATATGTTGTGGCCCACCAGGCCATCAAGCGTTACCGGTTCAGTCAGGTGCTGTTTAATCCGGTCTTCTGCTTCCTGTATTCTGCCCAGATAAGTCAACAGCTTCTCTTCAATGTTTTCCCGGATCGGTTTACGGTGAGAGCAGCAGTAGATTCTGGGTTTAAGATCAATGATCCTGCGGATTGAGGCCTCAAAATCATCGATATTGGACAGGTGGTCACCGTACCATGGTCCAAAATTAACCAGATCGATATCGCTGCCGAATACGATTCCCTCACGTTCAAAATAGAAGGCCACATGGCCTGGCGTATGGCCGGGTGCATGGAGCACGGTTGCTCGCGTGTGTCCGAAATCAATCACGTCTCCATCAGCTATGAATCCATCCACCCGAAAGTCGCGGGCGGGGATGGGTTTGGTGTCTCTGACCTTTTCCCGGTGTTTTTGCTCCGGCTGCTTAAATTTTTCTAGCCGGAAAGCTCCTGCATAATATATGCGGGCCTCTTTATCCACCAGCGGCGGGTATTCCAGACGGTGCACCAGTACCCGGGCATTGGGGAAGAGGTGATTCCCCGCCGTGTGGTCCGGATGATAGTGGGTATTTATCACCATGTCAATCCGCGAGGGCTCAATGGGGGCAAAGGCATTTTCCCCTGCCCCGGTATCAATCACCGCGCGTATCTCTGAATCAATCAGCAGGCAGTGGCAAAATAGGAATCCTGCACTTTGGGCTCTGATAAATTTTATACCGGGAGCAACCTCGATGATCATGGTTTACTCTCCTTGGCCGGTTCTCTTGATCAGTTGATCAAGGCTCTTTCCTAGCTGTTTGATGTTCTCCCCGTAAGCACTCCAGTCCCCTGACTTCAACGCATTCTGAGCCTTATCGAAATATGATTTGGCCTGCCGGGCAATCGTATCCAGGGTATCTTCAACCGGTTCCTTAGTATTGTCAGGTTCTTCCTCCTGAGTTGGGGTTATCTGCCCTCCCTGCCCAAATATTTTCTGAAAGGCACCTTGCAGGGTAGGCTCCATGACCACCGTGTCACCGTATATCACGATAACCCGTCGGAGTTCCGGGATCCGGCTCTGTTCGGCCTGCAGGTAGACCGGTTCCACATAGAGCATGGAATTCTCGATAGGGATAACTATCAGATTCCCCCGGTAAACACTGGATCCCTTTTGGCTCCACAGGGTCATCTGTTCCGAGACCTCGGAGTTCTGGTCGATACGCGATTCAATCTGCATCGGACCGTAGATCAACTCCTGTTTGGAGAAATCGTAGACCTTCAGCTTGCCATAGTTTTCGCCATCGGAACGGGCACACATCCAACCCACCATATTCTGCTTGGTGTTGGGTGTGAAGGGGAGCATCAGGATATACTCCGGTTTATCCTCATCCGGAAGCTGCATGATAATATAGTATGGCTGCACCTGTTCCGGCTTTTCCCCGACGATCTCCTGGGGTATATTCCAGCGGTCCTCTTTATTATAGAATACCGAGGGATCAGTCATGTGATAGAGGCTGTACATGTTGGCTTGGATCGAAAACAGGTCTTCCGGGTATCTGATATGCGATTTCAGTCCCTCCGGCATCTTATCCAGGGGTTGGAGCAGACTCGGGAATATCCGATCCAGCGACCTGATCAACGGGTCCTGGTCATCTGCTATATAGAAGGCGGTTTTTCCGCTATAGGCGTTTATGACCACCTTCACGGAATTCCGGATATAGTTTTTCCGTCCTTCAAATGGCTCCGAATACGGGTAATTCTCGGACGTTGTGTAAGCGTCCATCATCCAGTACAATTCGCCGTCATCACTGAGCACAATATAGGGGTCATTATCGTACTGCAGGAACGGAGCGATTTTATGAACCCGCTCCATAATATTGCGGTAAATCAGCAACTGACTGTCGGCTTCTATCTGCGATGATATGAGCAACCGGTAATCACCAAGAACCCAGGCAAACATCAGCCGTTTTACCAGTGAACCCATCGTAATCCCACTATTGTCTTTATACGTGGAACGGGCGTTCTTGCTGCCCATGGGGTAATCAAATTCCTCGGTCTTGGAGTTAACGATAACGTAGGAACTTGGTTCCTCACCGAAGTAAATCTCCGGACGTTCAACCTTTACGTCAACACTTGACTGGGGAGGGATGTCTTTGATGAACATAACCGGCAGCCCTTCCTGAGCCACCTCATTGACCGGACTCATGGTCAATCCGTAACCGTGGGTGTATTCGAGCTTCTGGTTGATCCAGGTCTGGGGAGTGTTCTCCTGGGAAAGCTCCCGGGGGGCCAACATGACCTGGCGGTAGCGTCCATCAATGATGTAGCGGTCAATATCAATATCGTGGAATTTGTAGTAAGGCCTTATCTCCTGAATCGCCTGATAGGTGGTCTTCAATGGCTGCCAGTCCCACAGACGCACGTTTTCAATAGTGGCCTGATTGGCCTGGAGGTCATTCCAGGTCAGGTCATAGGTCATCTCGTAGGGTTTGGATTCAACCTTATCCAGGCCGTAGGCAGCCCGGGTATACTTGATGTTGTTCTCGATGTACGGTTTCTCACGGTTAAACTCGTTGGGCTCCACCGCCAGCTTCTGGACCACCGCAGGATAGACACCGCCGAAAATTACGGCCACTCCCACCCAGAGCCCCAGGCTGAGCAATACCCAGTTCATCCGTTTGATTACCAGGTTGAGAATGAGAACCGCGGCCACGATGATGGTCACAACCATCAGAATCTTATACGCCATCAGCCGGGCATGGACATCCGTATAACCAGCGCCATACAGTACCCCACTGCTCGAATACAGAATGCTGTAGGAGGCCAGTTTGTAGCCCCAGGACTTGCAGATAAAAATCAGGCCTAGGATCACTATCAGGTGGGCCTTGGGCCAGTTCAGTTCCTTCAGGTTAAAATCGATCAATTTGAAGGTGGCCATCAACAGGTAGACCATCCCTACCGCAAACACTGTAAAAATGAGAATCGGCATAAAGAGGTTGTACAGCATCTGGTAAAACTGCAGGTCAAAAACGTAAAACCCGATGTCACGACTGAATATCGGATCCTTCAGATTGAAGGCCATCCGATTGAAATACTGCTGGACGACTATCCACTTATCAGCTGCCAGATATCCTACGAAGAGGGCCATCAAAAAACTCATGACCGCAAAAATCAAGCCGGTATTGGCCGACCTTAACATGGTGTCCCAGCCTGGCTGCTCATCATAGATAATCTCGCGACCATCCTCATTAGTTAGCTCCAGTCTCTGGTTGAGGTATCTTCTGGTTAACAGAAGGTCGACAAATATAAATGCGAAGGCAATGAGGAATACCAGGATTCCCAGGCCCCATTTGGTATACAATGTGGTCTTAAACACCCCGCCGAAATCCAGCGAACCAAACCACAGCCAATCAACATATAGCCTGCTGACGGCAGAGATCACCGCCAGGATAATTGCTGCGGCAACAATAATTATCCATTTCTTCTGGTTATTCATTTAACACCTTTCCCCCTTTCACCCCCACGGAGTACTCCACTACAGTATTGACTGCTGTAGATATCCCGGTGTATTGTTAAACGTCACTCACATAATTATAACAGAAGGAGGCAGATTATCGATCATTTCTCCTCTTTATGATGCCAAATAATAACAGGTTCCGCGATATGCGAAACCTGTTTTCAATTCATACCCCACAAGCTCCATTTCTAACCTGCGGTTATGGAGACCGTCACTCTCTTAACTACTCCCTATTCCAGGAGCACTACCCCACTTTCCAGAAATCTACGGCCAACTTCACTACCGCCTCCACCAGATCATCGTATCCCATCCCAACGTGCGCGGCCGCATCCGGGAAAAGGCTTAGCCCAGTCATACCGGGTATGGTGTTGACCTCCAGGACCCAGGGCTGACCTGATGAATCAATAATAAAGTCGATCCGGGAAAACCCCAGACAGTTGAAACTCACGTAGATCTGCTTGGCAATGGCGGATACTTTCTTCGCAGCATCTTCGGCAATCCGGGCGGGGATGACATGAGCACTACCTCCCGGAGTATACTTGGCCTCATAGTCATAAAAACCTTTGGCGGCCTCAATCTCAATCAACGGCAAGACCACCGGCTCTTCATTGCCCAGCACTGAAGCTGTAACCTCCACTCCAGCGATGAACTTTTCGGCTAGGGCTTGATCACTCATCGTCAGAGCCTCCTCCAGAGCGGCTGCGAGTACGGATTCTTCCCGGACGATCGTGGTGCCAATTGAGGACCCCTGGGTGGCCGGCTTGATAACTACAGGAAGTCCCAGGTCATTCATGATCTGCGCATGAATCGCCGACCGGGAATTGTGGTAAAGACCTTTGTTGATCACCATGAAAGGAGCAGTTGGTATCCCATCAGCAACCAAAAGCTTCTTGGTAAGCACCTTATCCATACAAACAGCACTGCAGGCCACCCCTGATCCAGTATAGGGCAGACCCATAACTTCCAGCAGGCCCTGAATTGCACCATCCTCACCATACCTGCCGTGCAAAGCGATGAATACCAGATCCGGCTTAACAGCTTTCAATTTCCCGGCCACATCCTCGGCCGCATCAATTGAAACTGCTTCATAGCCTTTCCTCAGCAAAGCTTGAGTCACTGCCGTACCGCTATTTAGTGACACCTCACGTTCCTTTGACATACCACCCATTAGAACTGCAATTCGCATTAAATCCCCTTTCCTTCCAACCCCATTTTCCACTTCCACCCGTTTTTTGGCAGACCCCGGGTGGGTTAACGGAGGTACTTCTATTTACACCGATTAGTTTAGTTACCTAATTAATATACACGATTCTTGGTAATTCGGTTACAGTTGACTGAAATCAGGGATGTCGTTAACCACCCTTTTGGCGTAGCAGGCCGTCCAGGACCTCCTCCGGAACCATCGTCATACCTAGCTTTACGTCCTTGGTGTAGTAGCCATGGTAGTCGCTTCCACCAGTAACGACGAGACCTCTTTCTTGGGCCATCTTCTCATAATGTATTACGAGACGCTGGCGATTGGTTCCGAAGTAATAATAGTAGACTTCCAGGCCAACCGGTGCGGCATTAAGCAAATCGATGACCATCTGGTCATCACGAATCAGTCCCGGATGAGCCAGGACCGGAACTCCATGGGCCTCCCTGATCAATTCCACCGCTTCCACAAAAGGATTGTAGGTAAAAATAATATATGCCAGTCCATTCTGAGACAAATACCGGCGCAGGGTATCAAACGCCTGTTCTTTGGTTTTTAAATACCCCGCTTTGAAAAGGGCCCTGATGATGTGATTCTTACCAATGGTTCCCCCGTTTTCAACAACCTTATAGAACTGTTCCCTGTCCAGCTTAAAACCCATCCGGTCAAGGTTTTCAACGATTTGAATGCTGGTCTGGTTGCGCTTCTCGCGTATCTCCTCTATCCGGGAGCGGAAATCCTGGTTCTCAGTATCAAAGCAGTAACCCAAAAGGTGGATCTCCCTCCCCTGAAAACAGGTTAAAAGCTCGATACCGGGAATGACGGTAAGTCCCTGATTGGCTGCCATTTCCGAGATAGAATCCATCCCCGAGATATTCTCGTGGTCGGT
>DCTH01000200.1:0-713 GCA_002329495.1 Syntrophothermus sp. UBA1445
GGCTGCTACCATTATCAACGGGAAGAAGGCATCAAAGGTACGGCTGCGGATGATGTCACCGGCCTTGGTCAAATCCTGTACCGCGATATAACCAACCACTGAGGTCATCTTCACCAGGGAAATGAACTCACCCTTGTAGACCGGCAAAACCTGGCGTGCAGCCTGGGGCATTATTATATACAGGAAGGTCTGTACTTCGGTAAAGCCATTGGCAATACCGGCCTCTCGCTGTCCCTTATCCACGCTCTCGATGGCGGTGCGGAACATCTCGGAGACGTAGGCCCCAAAGTTCATACCAAAGGCAGTAACCGCCGCAATAACCGGATCAATATTCACCGATGCAAACACCACATAAAAGACGATCATCAACAGCACCAGCACCGGAGTTCCCCGCAGGATGGAGATGTAGACCCGGGCAATACCCTGGAGAATCTTATTTTTTGCCATACGCATGTAACAGACCAGGGCCCCCAACAGCGTGCCAAAGATAACTGACAGGATTGAGATCAGAGCGGTAACCTTCAAGCCATCAATGATCAGCTGATAGCGGTTTTCAACGATTAGATTACTGTAAAAACTATCCGTAAGTCCCTTAATAAACGACTGCCCTTCGATCTGCGTTTCTTCATCGCTATAATGGGCAATATTTGATTTTAGTGCGATTACGGCGGTTTTCAGCTCCATATAGGGATCTGAAAAGTCTATTTTCTGAG
>DCTH01000200.1:728-9945 GCA_002329495.1 Syntrophothermus sp. UBA1445
ACGATTTCCAGCCGCATCCCCTCGTGGGCGGCAAAACGTTGTACTATTTCAATATCACACCCTGTGTATTGGCCGTTTATGTAAGCTACATAAGGGAGGTCATCTACAGCCACCCCAACCACCAGCGTTTCACCGTCTGCAGGTGATTCAAGCGGAGGAATGGCCGCCTTTTCAAGGTCTTCGACAAACCAGCGCCGGTAGATTTCGTCGTAGGTTCCATCCTCGCGGATCTGTCGCAGAAAGGCATTGAATTTTTCCCGCAGGGCAGGATTATTCTTGTTAAAACCCATGCCCAGAGGTTTGGGCATATAGTCATCAACCAGGAATCCCAGGTCAGGGTTGGTATCCACCACCACTTTAGCGGAGGTTCCCGCCATCATAGCCGCGTCAATCTTATTGGTCTTGATGGCCACTACCATATCGGAAGAAGTATCAAAGCGCAGGATTTTGGTGGACGGGTACTTTTCAGCAATCATCTTATCGTGTATGGTTCCCGTCATTACCCCAACTCGTTTGCCGTCGATATCATCCAGGGTAGCCATTTTGGTATTATCAACGGCGATATTCTTTTTCAGAGTCAAGAAAGCAGCCCCTAATTCATAATAAGGATCGGAGAAAGCGATCTCCTTTTGGCGCTCCTCCGTTATCATCAAGCTGCTGGAAATCATATCAATCTTATTGGTGGATACTGCGGCGATCAAACTGCCGAATTCCATGTCCTGAAGCACAAGTTCCTTTCCCAGATAGGCGGCAAACCTTTGGTCAAGTTCGGCGTCAAACCCGATCATTTCTTTTTCCTTTGACGCCATAAAGGGGAGTCCGGCATCACTGGCTATGCCAACAATCAGCTTCCCATTGTTACCGGAGTTCTCGATCACCGGCATCTCGGTTGAACCATCGGTCATCCAGCGTTTAACCATATCGTTATAGGTGCCATTGTTCTTGATTTCCTTAAGGAAACTATTGAATTGTTCACGCAGGACATCATTATCCCGGTTAAAACCCATCCCAATTGGAACTGAGTAGACAACATCGCCGAGCATGGCCAAGTCCTGGTCCTTACGTACTAGCCCCCGTAATACCTCTTGATTGATTAGCACCGCATCAACCTTGCCGCTCTTCAGCGCCAGAAGCAAATCGTTGATATTCCTGTACTGCGTTAAGGTGGCGTTAGGGTAATTTTTACTGGCATAGGTATCGTGAACCGTTCCTAACAGCACTCCGATGCGTTTATCCTCTATATCCTGGATGGTCTTCAACTGGAGACCAGTTTTGTCAGTCCCGGATTTGCTGTCACTTCGCACCAGGGCGACAATACCCCCAGTGTAATAGCTCTTGCTGAACAATACCTGCTTAGCCCGTTCTTCAGTAATGGATAATCCCGCACCGATCATATCCACGTCGCCGGATACCAGTGCAGGAATCAGGCCCCCAAAATCCATATTTACAACCTCAAGCTGCATGTCCAGCTTTTTAGCTATGTAGGTGGCCAATTCAATATCAAAACCTACAACCTGACCAGAGCCGTCCACGAAAGCCATCGGTTCGGTAACGGCGGCGGTGCCAAACCGTAGAGTGCCTTTGTTTCCTGTCAGCTCAATCTTGGGCATCGGTGCGGGCTGTCCTTTGACAGGAAACCAGCGCCTCAGCATATCATCATAGGTACCGTTGGCTCTCAGTTCATCAATTACACTGTCAATGGCCATCTTATGTTCCCGGGCCTGAAGCCTAACGGCGAACCCGTAGTCGTCCTCTAAAAGAACCTCAGGCAGTACTTTCATGCCTTCGTTTTTGGCAGCAATATTCAGGAGAATAGGTTTATCATAAGCTGCTGCATCCGCTTTGCCTTCTTTTACGGCCAACGCACAGTCAAAAGCGCTTAAGTAATACTGGAACTGGGCATCCGGAAATCTCTGCATTACCAGCTTGTCGGCCACCGTTCCAGTGGGCACGGCAAAAGTCTTACCACCCTCCAGCATGGATAAATCAGTTATTAATTGTTTTTCTCCCCCGCATCCCACCAGCGACAGAGCAAGACAGAACATCAGAATGATCCCAACCACTTTACTTCGCATAGCAACACTCCCTAATTACCGGTACCCCGGACATTTATATCAGATATGCAACTTAACAGCTACAAAACTACCCTTTTCCATTCGACAGCTGGCTGTTATTCTCCTTCGCCAATACCATTGAGTGGTAAAGATAGTTCCTTGAATGCCGGTAACCACCGGTTTGTTGCCTGATCGCACTACCAGGAATCGGTTACCGCAGCCGGCCAGTTTAATAATCTATACCATCCTGACGGTTACAGCATGCACATTAATGTGAAACCAAGCTAAAAAAATGCACCCGTAAATGGGTATGGGGAAGGCGATTATAAGAAGGAGACCGCCTAAGACTTTGAAATTACAGTCATCGAAGAATGTCCCTATGATGCGGGTTAATCATATGTAATAATAGCATTAACTAGATCGAACCCGGTGTAAGTACGCTATGGTCGTCAAATCCAGGAAGCTTATGGGGAGTAAGGTCAAGGAGGTATAACCGCTTTGAACATAACATTTGAGGAATTCATAAACCTGGAACCAGACGAGGTACAAAACGATTTGGAAAACGAATTGGGAGAAAAGGGTCTCCTTGAGGGGTACCTGGATTGGTGTCAGAACAACTATGCGGAACCGTACAATTGGAAGACCCTTCGAGAGTGGAATTCAGACATCTTCGACGAAATCATCAGTCATCTGGTCGCGGTTCGCGGTCCCTTCAAACCAGATGAACCAGCAGCGGACGATTCTACTCTCGACTGGTTATTGGGACCGCGGACTACCTGATATTCGTTACCACGCTTTCACCGTTCCTGATTTCAATATGGTAGGCTGCAGCCCCGGCATCAGCCAGGTGCTGGTTATGGGTGACCATTATCACCTGGCGGTCGAATGAGTTGCAGACCGCGTTCAGGAATTCCGCCACCTGACGCGCATACTGTTCGGAAACGTGTTTGCCGGGTTCGTCCAGGACCAGCGGGCCCGCCAGCGGGGGACGGCTGGTTTCCAGAAGGGCTACCCGCAAAGCCAGGGAGATAACATCCACAATACCGCCGCCCCGGGAGTCACGCGGATCATTCTGCACCACCTGTTCTCCACCATAGGTCGAAGAAACTGAAAATTCCGCCTCCGATCTCTCAGCGCGTTCTTCAAAGTCGATATGAAAAACGTGATCACTCTCAAATATCATCTTCAGGGCGTTGGTGACCAGCCTTTCCATGGTTTCCTTGGACTCCCGGCGGGCATAATCACCAGCTATACTAAACAGCCTGGCCACCTGACGCAGTGTTTCGACCTCGTGTTTTAGACCGGCGATCCGGGCCTCCTTCTGTTGTTTCTGGTCCTGCAGGCTGTCGCGCTGGCCCTTGCGCCGGTTGAGATCATCACGAAAACTGGCTACACTTTTTTTCAATGCCGCGTGTTCCAACTCACCATCCCACCTTTTTCAGGTACTGCATGGGTATCAGTTCCTCAATCCTTTTAATCAGGGAATCCATTTCGAAACGGATCTCACGGATCCGGGCATCAAGTTCCTCTGGCTGGCAGCCCAGAGCCTCTATACGCTGGTGGACCTGCTCCAGGTCTTTTTTCAGCACCTCGTAACGGGCCAAGGCCCGGTTCCGGTCATTACTGGCATCTTTTAAGGCCTTCTCCAGCTTCTTTATCCGGGCATCGTAAGATTCCTTTTCCATAGCTGCACCCCCACTTTAGAAAGATGTATATCGTTTGCCCTGTCCACGGGACTAGCATCATTTCTCTGCGTTGCTTTTGATAGTGGCCACTATTGATCCAATAGACAGGTTATCCATGGTTTATCCTATAAAATCTCCCGTCTGATGCGGGTGATGGTGTCCTGATTTATCTCGGCAAAACAGGTGGGACATCTCCCGGCACTCTGCAGGAGGTCACCGTATTCATCAGCCAGGCTTTTTGCCCGGGAATCCATCTGCTTAAGATCCTGTTGGGCCTTCCTAAGCCTCGCTTGGGCCTCCTTCCAGTGGCTGAGCAGATCCGTAAACGATCCCAACCCCGTTTGCAGCTGTGAGATATCCTGAATCGCCTGTTCCGCCCCGTCAAGGTCTTGCAGCGATGCAAGTATAGCTTCACAGTTCTCCAGTTCCTCTGATTTCTGCTGCCGTTCTTTCTCCAGCCCGGCCAGTTCCTTGCGGGTGGCCTGCAATTCAAAGCCCTCCTGCCGCAGGGCTTTCATCTCATCCAGGTACTCCTCCGTCTGGTCCAGTCCTCGGGTAAATTCGATCGTCAGATTACAGGCCTTCAGTTCCTCCAGGGTCTGGTTCCTTTGTTCCCTTAGCCCCTGTATCTCCTGTAGATCCTGCAACAGTCTGGTTATCGCCACCTGGTTTTGGTAGGCTTCATCGAGTTGGTCGAGCTGCTTAAGCACATCCCTGATCTCTGCCATCTGCTGGCGGTTTTGCAGCAGGAAATCCCTCGCCTCTTCCAGCATCCGGACTTCCCGGTCCAGGTCCGCGAACCGCCTCAGAAGCTGTTCCAGGTTCGCCAATCGGGTCTCTTCCTCCTCCAACTGGGCGTAGTTCTGAAGCTGCTGGTCCAACAACTCTATATCACCCTCCAGGCGGCTGATCTCCTGCAGGGCCTGGGAGGTATCGCGCAGGGTTTCGCGCTGAGCGGCATCAATGATGTGCAGGTTGGCCATGCGGCCCAGAACCTTGGAACGGGTAGTCCCTGATTCCTCCAGCAGGAAGGGGGCCTCCAGCTGACTGGCCAGGTTTATCTCCACTGCCCGATCACGGTCGATCACCAGCTTTTGAATCCCCAGGGCCTGTCTCACCTCAAAGGGCACTTCCTTGTTAAAGCGTTCGAAAACCAGGGCCTCTTCGCCCGGAACCTCCAGTATGTACCGGTTGGTCCGGTTACTCTCGTCGCGGATCCTTTCCACCGCCACCCCATTGCTCAACTCCACCCGCACCTCACACCGGGTCTCACCAACCCTGATAAAGCCGGTGCCTCGGGGCTCGTTATAAACCAGCCAGCGCAGAGCTCGGACAATGGCCGACTTCCCCTGGTCAGAAGGGCCAACGATTATGTTAAGCCCCGGGGTAAACTCAAATTCTGTTTCTCGATGAGACTGGAAGTTCCTCAGCCGCAGCCTTTTTATGTAGGACTTCATCGCAAATCCTCCCGTCCCAGAAGTGACTCTTCTGCCTCGGCGATTCGTCTTAAGGCCTCCCGGCGGACCTCCTCGCTCAGGTTCTCGGCCTGGGCCAGTTCGCTTATGATCTGGCTGACATCCCAGCGTCTCAGTTCCGTGGCTTCCCTGACTTCCCGGGTAAACCTTTCCATCGCCAGAACCCTAGTCTCGATCTCCTCCACCCGGGTGCGGTCCAGGACCTCATCCCCCGCCAGTGCTGAATTGAGGGGAATTAATCGGCAGTTCACCGCCCCACCTGAAAGATCAATCAGTGCCACCCTTACCGATCGTTCAATCTCCCGGTGGTGGTTACTGAGGCGGACCAGTGCCCCAGGGTTCACATAGTGACGGTCTCCCCGTGGGAGAACCCCATAACCCAGATGATAGTGCCCGGACAGTACCAGGTCTGCACCGGTTTTCTCCAGATCATCGATCAGGGTATAGTCACCCGGGAACTGCTGTTTATCGAGCAGCATTCCGTGGACCAGGTGTATGGTGAGATCACTTTCGGTATCCTTCTCCACGCAGTAGTCGAGGTGACGGGGACGTCGGTCAATATCCAGGTGGTATGGACGTCCCATGAGGCAGGCCCTGATCCCGCCCGCCTCCAGTCTCACCCTCTCAGCGGGTTCTAATAGCCGGAAGAAGCCCATCCGGGCGGTGAAACCCAACACGGTACGCGCCAACGTCTGCAGGTTGCCGCCAAAGATGTCGTGATTACCGGCAATCCCATAAAGCGGAGCCTCAAGCTCCCGAATTATCTCCAGGAAATCCGCCGCCACCGAAAGAGCCGGGGTCGGCGTATCAAAAAAATCGCCCCCGTGCAAGACGTAGTCAACCTGGTAGTCATTGGCCAGCTCAACCACTTCGGTCAGCTTCTCCTTCAAGGTAGACGGCAGGTGGTCCTTCCGATTGACCGGCGAACTCCCCCGAAAATGCGTATCCGTAAAAAACAAAATCCTCATGAATCATAGGGACAAGTTTGGTATCCCCAGGTCACCCCCCATCAACTTCTCGCTATTTTGGNNGGGGACACCATACTAAATTATATTGATGGGAGAGCCTAACGCATAGGGTAGACCCCTTGCCTCAAAAATTAGTTTAGTATGGTGTCCCCGAAATACATGCATCATGTGCATCACGGGGGACAGGTTTATCCCCAGGCCATCCCCCATAAACCTGTAAACCCCGAGTTCACTTCCCAGGCCTCCTGCTTTAGTCCCTGGCAGCAAGGCGGAACACTGTTACGAAGGAGTTCTCGTCTTTAACCAGTTCCCCCTTCTGCACCATCTGCTCCAGCAGACTATCCATCTCTGCCCGGCTCATGGGCTCGCCCCGCTTTTCCAATTCCTGCAGGACATCGTTGATGTAGGTTTCATTGAGCGGCAGGTATCGTACCAGAACCGACCGGAACTCGCTGATCCGAGAATCGGCCATCACTTCCAGCTCGTCAAAGGGGTTGTCCTGGTGGGGACTGCGGGTTTTGGCGGCCCTGATTCTGACTGCCACGGTCCGCCCCACGATCGGGGATGAGATGAAGCCGTAACCGGAGGGAAGATAGGGCAGGCGCCGGATCTCTTCCCTTCCCAGATCAGTTTCTTCACTTATGACCGAGAGGTCCATGGATCTGACGGTGCGGAAGATAATCTTGGTATTCAACTGGGCATTTATCGTTTCGTCAAGCAGGGCCGGTCGCTGACTGGCCAGGACCAGGAACACTCCGTATTTTCTGCCTTCCTGAGCGATTTCCCGGAACTCCCGTAGTGAGGGAGAGGAATGGTCTCCTTTGGGTGCGAAGTTGTGAGCCTCATCAGTCACCACCAGGAAGGGAGGAAAATTAACCGCTGACTGCCCCTTCTGCAGGGCATCCCGGTATTCCCGCCGTTTTCCGTAGAGGTTTCGCAGCACATAGGAGGCATACACCCGCAGCATGCGGATCGAACCCCGGATAACCGTAACCTGCTGGTTGCGCAGACCTTCCTCGATCCGGGTAATCCCGGCCTCATGAAAAATTCCTTCCCGTTTCAGGCTGTAGAGTCTCCAACGGATCGCTCTCAGGCTGGCCGGTTGACCCACCTGGTTCTGCAGAACCTTGAGCCGTTTCCATTCCCGTTCCCGCTCCGGTCCATTACCCCGGCTGAAGAACTCCTGCCGGTAGTCAGCCTCGTTATTCTCCAGCAGTCCGATCAGGTTGTCCAACCGCTCGGCAAAGGTGATTAAACTGTCCTTTTTCGAGAGCACCGCCCGGGCGGCTGATTCCATTGCCTCACTGAGCGGGCTAACTGCTCCCAGCAGGTTGCACAAATCACCCTCGGTCAGCATATCAAACCGGACCCCGATGTCCTGTCCCACCGTCAGAATCTGAAAACCGGAATCAAACGACTCTTTAAATCCAGGAGGCAAGTCCGGCAACAGCGGCTCGGAAAAACTCATCTCGTAGTGCGGGTCAAATACAACCACCGGTAGTCTCTTCTTAATGAATTCCTCAATCAGTACCCGGACTCCAAATGACTTGCCAGAACCGGACCCGCCAAAGATCCCAATGTGAGGGTAATCCTGCATACTGCGGTAATCCAGAAGAAAGGGTACCCCCTGCTGGTCCACCACCTTTCCCTCCTGGAACAGAGGGGCCAGATGGCGCAAATAATCCGGCAAGGTCGGGTCCAGGGTCTCCGTACCCAGTATGACCCCCAGGGCCATCGAGCGTTCCGGTTCCGCCTGGAGCAGGAGGTCCGCCACCTCGGTAAAATCAGGGACCCGGGCACGAGACCCGGTTTTAACGGGATAGAAGAGCTCACTAATGACCCTGATTTTACCCAGATAAACTGTATCCCGCTCCAGCTCATACCCCACCGCCTGCAATGCCGATACGATTTCAGGTCCCATCAGATAAGGGGAGCCCTCATCAACCAGCGGCACCAGGGGATTAAGGGAATAGGTCTCCACCACCTCGCCCACCGCAGTTTCCGGGCTATGCCCTTCCATAACCAGAAGCTCATTCAAGCGGAAAGGCCGGTCCTTGCTGGCAACCCAGACATCTCGTTCATTGGTTCTCCCCACAACCTGCATTTAAGTAACACTCCCCGTTTACAGCCCGCGCCGCTCGCGGTTGCTGGTAAAAAACCTCTCTCTAACCAGAGGGTTAAGCCCGTTCATTACCACGGTCTCCATAGACTTTCGGGTCAGCCTGACCTCCCGATCGACCAGGTCAAGCGAGGCCGGAATGCCCCTACCCTGGGGAGGGGTTAACGAATAGACCAGGTTCATCGCCGGCAGCAGGAAATCCCCCTGCTCCGCCAGGAAGTCACAGGCGACTGCCTGGGGTGTGCTGCCCATACGGGTAAACACCGTGGTATAGTGTCGCTTGATCGCATTCTCCCCGCCCAGCACCACCATCTCTCCCACCTCAAGAAGTCCGAACAGGAATTCACGATCATATATCCGCAGACCAGGAACTTCAAGCCCGGTCAGGCTACAGAGCTCGGAAGTGGCAACCTCTTCGATCACCCCGACCAGGATGCAACTTTGAGCCTGGGCCTCACTGACCAGTTGCTCCCATTCGGGAAAGCCATCAAACAGCAAAAAGCCCCCATCGAGCATTATCATGAAGGGCTTCCAGGTTTGCAGTGCCCTTAAGGCCAATCTTATTTCCATGTGAGCCATCTTCTCACCCATCAGGCGGCGGTACGCCTCCCCATCCTCGAGCCGGTTCCTGACAGCCCACTCGTTGACTTCTGCAGCCAGGTTGGGATCCAAAGGGCAATGGATCTCGGAATCATCTAACTGATCAGGACCACCCGCAGCGCTTCCCTTGGCCAGGGCCTGAATCACGCCGACAGTATAAGGATAAAGGCCTCCGTAATCAGCCCGTGAGCCATCAACGGCTGCCAGCGGCCTTCCCCGGGTTAACTCCATCAGCTCACACTGATTCAGTCGCTGCAGGGAAGCAAAGTTGGCAAACTTGCGCAGTCGTTGGCGCCGGGTTTCCAGGGATGGACAG